>JAXHNT010000013.1:0-40790 GCA_034520165.1 Ideonella sp. | reverse complement strand
GGCCGGGTGGTCAAAGCGCTGAGGCCACCCGCCAAGCTGTCATCAAACACCGTGGTGCTGGTGGTTTCCACGGTCTGACCCAACAGGGTGAAGGTGGAGGCGGCACTGTTGACCGAGCTCACCGGGCCGACGATCTCGCTGCCGCAGCGGATCACCGTGGCGGTGCCGCTACCACCCGGCGCGGTCGATACGCGAGGCCTCAACCTCCACATGGGCACCGAGCTTCAGGTCGTCGCTGCCACGGCGGTTGCCGTCGTCGTCATAGACCTGGGCGCCGCTGTCGTCAAAGCGCACACCGTTGACGATGATGGAGCCAAAGCCGCTGATCGCACCACTGGTGTACGAGCCCGTGGCCGCTGCGGGTGGGGCGGTGCCGCTGGGCGAGTCGCTGCCGCCACCGCCGCAGGCCACCAAGACGCCTGTCAGTGCGGTGGCCAGCACAGTGGCCCACAAACGGGCGGGATGCTGGGAAAGAAAGGACTGAGATGAGGACATGAGCATTCTCCTGAAACGGGGCAAGGGTCTGTTGCAAGCAGTGCCGTCAGTTTAAATGTGTTTATTGCACATTTAAAGAACTTTACCTTTTGACATCAAGAGGCATGGGCTGATAATTCATACAGTACTCACTCGGCACCGCCGCTCCGTCCCTCCTCATGCCCCCTCCGCCCCGTCGGCTGATTGCCCACCTCGACATGGACGCCTTCTATGCGTCGGTGGAGCTGCTGCGCTACCCCGAGCTGCGGGGCCGCGCCGTGGTGATTGGGGGCAGCCGAGACCATCAGCCCGTGCTGCAAGCCGATGGCACCCGCCGCTATGCCCGGCTGGGCGACTATGTCGGCCGGGGCGTGATCACCACCTCCACCTATGAGGCCCGCGCCTTGGGCGTGCACTCGGCCATGGGCATGATGAAAGCCGCCGCGCTGGCTCCGGACGCCGTGCTGCTGCCCGTCGACTTCGACAGCTATCGCCACTACTCGCGCCGCTTCAAGGCTGCGGTGGCCGAGCTGGCCCCGGTGATCGAAGACCGCGGCATCGACGAGATCTACATCGACCTCACCCACGTGCCCGGCGCCCAAGAGGCGGTGGGCCACGACCCGCTGGGCGGCGTGCGCGCCCTGGCCCGAGACATCAAAAACAATGTCTTTGCGCACACCGGCTTAAGCTGCTCCATCGGCATCACGCCCAACAAGCTGCTGTCCAAGATCGCCTCTGAGCTGGACAAACCCAATGGCCTGACGGTGCTGATGGCCGACGAGATCCCCACCCGGCTGTGGCCGCTGCCCGTGCGGCGCATCAACGGCATTGGCCCCAAGGCCGGCGCCAAGTTGGCCACGCTGGGCATTGACAGCATCGGGCAATTGGCTGCGGCCGACCGCCTGCTGCTGATGGAGCGCTTTGGCCGCAGCTATGGCGCCTGGCTGCATGAGGCCGCCCATGGCCGCGATGACCGCCCGGTGGTCACCGAAAGTGAGCCCGTCTCCATGAGCCGCGAAACCACCTTTGACCGCGACCTGCACGCGGTGCGCGACCGCGCCACCCTGGGCCGTATCTTCACCGAGCTGTGCGAACAAGTGGCTGCCGACCTGCAACGCAAGGGCTACCAGGGCCGCACCGTGGGCATCAAGCTGCGCTTTGACGACTTCAAGGCCCAAACCCGTGACATCACCCTGCCCCAAGCCACCGCCGACGCCACCGCCATCCGCCGCGCCGCAGGCCAATGCTTGAAGCGCGCAGACCTGAGCCGTCGCCTGCGCCTGCTGGGTGTGCGCGTGGCCAGCCTGGCCCGCACCGAGAGCGGCAAAACCAGCACCGACAGCACCAAGGTGCGGCCCGGCACCGTGCGGCGCGGGGCCAAGCCGGAACGCCTGCTCAAGCCGCCTCTCCAAACGCTGCCCGCGCCGCTGCTGGCGCAAGAGCCCACGCCCGATTTGTTCAGCGGTTTGGAGCGCGAGGAATAGCGCTCAGCGCCGGGTGGGCAAGCGCCACAGCCAGATCGCCACGCAGGTGCAGCACAGCCCAGGCATGAACCGCCACATCGACGGAATCATGAAGAAGGCCCAGACACTGCTGGCCGTCATCATCAGCGTGGCCAGTTGTTTGGCCCGCAGGGGCACCGCGCGCGTGGCGCGCCAGTCGCGCACCATAGGCCCCAAACGCGGGTGGTTCACCAGCCAATGCTCCCAGCGCGCACTGCCACGCGAGAAGCAAAACGCGGCCAACAGCACAAAAGGCGTGGTGGGCAGCAAGGGCAAGAAGACGCCGATAAAGCCCAGCAGCAGGCTGAGCCAGCCGCCCATCAGCCACACAGCGCGCAGCAAGGGGTGGCGCGCCGACCTCAATGGGCAAGCCGTGGGCGCAATCGCGTTGCTGTGCGGTGCAGATTCCGACATGGGCTGATTGTGCATGCAGCATGGATCTGCCCTAAAGCCAGAATTGCTGGGGCTTTCAGGGCCAGCGCTTGCTGAGACAATCGCGACTCAGCCCACCAAAGCACGCACAACACCATGCCCTCTCTTGTCTGGTCCGACGAACTGGCCCTCAACCACACCCAAATCGACGCCACCCACCAAGAATTTGTGGCCTTGCTCACTGCCGCTGAAGAAGCCGTGGCCCGCTCCGTCGAAGAAGGCTTGGTCGCCTATGAAGCCCTGGTCGAGCACACCGTGGGCCACTTCGGCCAAGAAGACCGCTGGATGACCAAGACCGGCTTTGCACCCGAGAACTGCCACAACGGCCAGCACCACCAAGTGCTGTCGCTGCTGAAAGAAGTGATCGTCTACGCCAAGGACAAAGGCGACTACGGCCCACTGACCCGCGTACTGCCCGAACTAGGCCCCTGGTTTGCCAACCATGCCCAGACCATGGACGCCATCTTGGCCTCGCACCTGGACGCGGTGGGCTTTGACTTTGACACCGAAACCATGGCCCGCCCGCCCCAGCCTGCCACCGAGCCCGAACCCGGCGTAAGCCACTGCGGTGACGGCGTGGGCAATGCCTGCAGCAGCCACGCCTGACGGCCACACCCCCCTGCCCCTGAACCATGGCCGATCCCGCTCTGCGCCTGCCCTCGCTGGACGCATTGCGGGCCTTTGAGGCCACCGCCCGCCTGGGCCAGTACGAGCGTGCGGCCGATGAACTGGCCATCACCGCCAGCGCCGTGGCCAAGCGCGTGGGCACCTTGGAAGACCTGCTGGGCGGCCCGGTGTTCCAGCGCGCCACCAAGCCCCTGGCCCTGACGGCCGAGGGCAAGGAATACCTGGCCCGCATCGCACCGCTGCTGGCCCAACTGACCGCCCTGCCCCAACACCGCCGCGCCCACCAGCGCCGCCAGCGCCTGCGGCTCACGGCCCCGCCCACGTTTGCGCGGCACATCCTGGTGCCCGCCCTGCCCCAACTCAGCCAGGCCTGCCCCCACATCGAGCTGGAGGTCGTGCTCTCCGTGCCCTTCATGGACGCCGCCGCCCCAGAGGCCGACCTGCATGTGCGGCTGATGCACCTGGCCCAAGCCGGCCCGGCGCTGTTGATGACCGACCAACTCCTGCCCCTGGCCGCCCCCAGCCTGCTGGCCCACACCCAGCCGCGCAGCTTGGCCGACCTGGCCCGCCTGCCCCTGCTGCGCACGCCTGTGGACCCCTGGGCACCCTGGGCCGCTGCCGCCGGGCTGGACCTGCCCGAGCCCAACGAAGGCCCGCGCCTGGTGGACCTGGGCCTGGTGCTAGAAGCCGCCATTCACGGCCAAGGCGTGGCCCTGGCTCGGCCGTCTCTCGCTCTGGGCGCTCTGCGCGCCGGCCTGCTGGCCCCTGTCTTGGGCGCTGGGGCCACCCCCATGGCGTTGGCGGCCACCGCCTACACCTTGCACCTGCCCGACAGCGGCAGCACCGAGACCGCCGAAGGCGTGGTGGCCCTGGCGCTGGCGCTCAAGCAAGCGGCCGAGGACGCCGCAGCGCTGGGCTTGGCCTGGGTGTCGGGCGGAGGCTAGGGGCAGCGCTGCTTTCCGCTCACCCCTGAAGATTTTTCCGGCGGGCTTGTACGTGGGGCGATTAGCATCGACTCCATTCAAACGGAGACAAGCCCATGCCCACCATCACCTGCATAGAAGACCTGCGCGTTCTGGCCCAGAAGCGCGTGCCGCGTATGTTTTATGACTACGCCGACTCGGGCTCTTGGACGGAGAGCACCTACCGCGCGAATGAGACCGACTTTCAGAAGATCAAGCTGCGCCAGCGCGTGGCGGTGAACATGCAAAACCGCAGCACCGCCTGCGAGATGGTGGGCCAAGCAGCCAAAATGCCGGTGGCGATTGCACCCACCGGCCTGACTGGCATGCAGCATGCTGACGGTGAAATCTTGGCGGCACGCGCCGCTGAAAAATTTGGCATTCCCTTCACGCTCTCGACCATGAGCATCTGCTCCATGGAGGACATTGCCGCGCACACCAAGGCACCCTTCTGGTTTCAGTTGTATGTGATGAAGGACCGCGATTTCATCGAGCGCCTGATCGACCGGGCCAAGGCGGCCAACTGCTCGGCGCTGATGTTGACCTTGGATTTGCAGATCCTGGGCCAGCGCCACAAGGACATTAAAAATGGCCTCTCGGCTCCGCCCAAGCCCACCCTCGCCAACATCATCAACTTGATGACCAAGCCGCGCTGGTGCATGGGCATGTTGGGCACCCGCCGCCATTCGTTTGGCAACATCGTGGGCCATGCCAAGGGCGTGGGTGATTTGTCGTCCCTCAGCTCGTGGACGGCCGAGCAGTTTGACCCGGCGCTCTCCTGGGCCGATGTAGAGTGGATCAAGAAGCGCTGGGGCGGCAAGCTGATCATCAAGGGCATCATGGACGTGGAAGACGCCCGCTTGGCCGCGCGACAGCGGCGCGGACGCGATGATTGTTTCGAACCACGGTGGCCGCCAGTTGGACGGTGCGCTCAGTTCCATCGAGGCCCTGCCCGCCATGGCGCAAGAGGTAGGCAAGGACATCGAGGTTTGGATGGATGGTGGCGTCCGCTCGGGCCAAGATGTTCTGAAGGCCTGGGCGCTGGGCGCACGCGGCACCTTGATTGGCCGCTCTTTCCTCTATGGCTTGGGCGCCATGGGCGAGGCGGGCGTGACCAAGGCTTTGGAGATCATCCACAAGGAACTGGACCTGACCATGGCCTTCTGCGGCCACACACGCATTGAGCAGGTGGGGCCGCATATTTTTGTGCCGGGGACTTATCCGGGCTGAGCGTGCTGCTAGGCGCTGTGTGATGGTTGGGGCGGCGCTGGCGCGACTGCTGAGGCCGCTCTGGCGCGACTGTAGAAGCGGCTCTGGCTCGACTGTAGAAGCGGCTCTGGCGCGACTGTTGGAGTGGCTCTGGCGCGACGGCGAGTCGCTACCGCTCGTGTCCCCCGCCCTCAGCCTCTGGCTGAGGGCTCCTCCTTTACCTCGCTATAGCGACTCACCATCACACCAGTGCTGATGGACCGTTTGTTGCCTGCGAGCGGGAACGCACGCCGATCGCCCATTGACGCTGACTCCGGTATTTGCGCAATTCGACCGCGAGTGGACGGCACGGGCTGAGGCTGAGGCTGAGGCTGAGGCTGAGGCTGAGGCTGAGGCTGAGGCTAAGCGTATGGCGCATTGCCAATGGCGTGTAGCGTGTGGCACGAACCTGTTGCAGTCCCATTCGTTCACGACGCCAAGGGGGTTGGCCGAGGGGCGAAGGGGAAGTATTAGGAGGAGACAACGCCGCTAGGCGTTGGCGGGGGACATGAACGGAGCCCCTCGGCCAACCCCCTTGGCAGCGACCAACGTTTGCAAGCTGCTCGGCCGAGCGCCTTGGCAGCGCGCCAACAGTGGCAAGATCTTCAAACCGTAGCGACTGCCTTCCGCACAACGTCGCCTTCGCAGAACACCTCGCAAAAAAATCTACAGCCCCTCGTCCCCCGACGAAGCGCCCTCTTCGAGCTGGCGGCGGGCTGCGGCCACGGCGGCAGAGGCCATCATCTCGGCCAGCACCGGGTCGGCGGGCAGGTGCAAGCGGAACTTCAGGCTGCGGGCGGAGCGACCGCCCATCTCTACCGGGCCCAAGGCGGCGGGCAGGGCAATGCGTGGCAAGCATTGCAGGCTCACGTGCGACTTGTGCGCGGCCAAAGCCAGCGTCGGCACCCGGTCTAAGTGATAGACGATTTGCCCCCACTGCACCATCTCCACCAACTCAGGCTCTACCCGCATCACCACCGCCTGCAACTCTTGTGCAGTTTTGCGCTGCTCAGGCGTGAGAAAGTCGAACCAGGCGGCAGCCAGGGCTTTGGGGCGAATGGTTCGACGCATGGCGGGGAGACTCCGATCAATCAAAGTGCTTTGTTATCGAAGGTGTTGCAGCCCGCCATCTGGCCTTGCTCCAACCCCTTGCGGAACCAACGCACCCTCTGCGCGCTGCTCCCGTGGGTAAAACTATCCGGGCGCACGGTGCCACCGGCCTGCTGCTGCAGGGCGTCGTCACCAATGCGTGAGGCGGCGTTCATGGCTTCCTCGATATCTCCGGCTTCCAACACCTGGCGCGCAGCCTGGGCATGATGCGCCCAAACCCCGGCCAAACAATCTGCCTGCAACTCCAGCTTCACGCTCAGGGCATTGCCCTGAACTTCAGACACCTGGCGCCGCATGCGGTCTACCTTGTCCGACACGCCCAACAAGTGCTGCACGTGATGGCCCACCTCGTGGGCAATCACATAGGCCTGGGCAAAGTCGCCCGGGGCCCCCAGCCGCTTTTGCAGCGTGTCGTAAAAACTCAAATCGATATAAACCTGCTGGTCGCCAGGGCAGTAAAACGGCCCCATCGCAGCCTCACCTCTGCCGCAAGCCGTCGGCGTTTGGCCAGTGAACAGCACCAGCGTCGGCTTGGAGTAGGTCTTCCCCATTTGGCGGAACTGCGCCGTCCAGACATCCTCTGTATCGGCCAAAACCGTAGAAACAAAAGCGGCCATGCGATCGTGGGCCGGTGGTTTCTGGCCCGAAGGTGCAGAAATTGGCGCTTGAGTGCCTGCGCCGTCCAGCAAACCCAGCACCGTCATCGGGTTGATGCCGAAGAGCCAACTGGCCAGCAAGGCAATCACGATGCTGCCCACACCCAGCGAGCGGCCGCCAAGGCCACCGCCGCCGCCACGTCGGCGGTCTTCCACATGGTCACTTTGACGTTGGTTTTCCCAGCGCATCTCACCCTCCCTCTCGGTCCATGAGCCCACAAGGTTGCGGCCCCTGGGGCGGGATTGTGAAGCGGAGGCGGGGCGCAGCGTAGGGGCGCTTCCCCAGGGCGGAGGTCAGGACGCCAAGGTCTGCCGCATTTCGTCGCGCCGGTGGTACGCCTGGAACAATTCCAGCGCAAGGCGGCGCAGCGACTCGGACTCCGTGGCGTGGGCGCTGGCAATGCGCTCATAAGCGTAAAGCTTGTCAAAGCACATGCGCGCCACCTGCACGCTGTGACCGTGTTGGACCATCAGCGAGCGAAAGCGCAGCAAGGCGCCCATGCCTAGTTCGTCCGCCGCAAAGGCCTGCAACACGCCCACGGGCAGCGGGCGGTGCTTGAGGGCGCGCTTTGGCGGCGCGGATGTGAAGGAGTGCAGTGCCATGAGGGTCTCCTGGGGACAGAAGCGTTGCTGTATGGACTGCATGGTGGCCCGAGCTTGAGGGCCGCAAACCTCGCAAGAACAGGCCAAACGCCCCTCAGTTCAGGCCCGTACTTGCCCCGGCGCCCTGCCTCAGGTCTTGGGCAAGGTCACGCCGCGCTGGCCTTGGTACTTGCCACCACGGTCTTTGTAGCTGGTCTCGCAGACTTCGTCGCTCTCAAAGAACAGCACCTGGGCACAGCCCTCGCCGGCGTAAATTTTGGCGGGCAACGGTGTGGTGTTGGAGAACTCCAGCGTCACATAGCCCTCCCACTCCGGCTCAAACGGCGTCACGTTGACGATGATGCCGCAGCGCGCATACGTGCTCTTGCCCAAGCACACCGTCAGCACGCTGCGCGGAATGCGAAAGTACTCGACGGTGCGGGCCAGCGCAAAGCTGTTGGGCGGGATGATGCAGACATCGCCTTCAATATCTACAAAGCTCTTTTCGTCAAAGTTCTTCGGGTCCACCACCGTCGAGTAGATGTTGGTGAAGACTTTGAACTCCCGGGCGCAGCGGATGTCGTAGCCGTAGCTAGACGTGCCATAGCTGACGATGCGCTGGCCATCGGCCGACTGGCGCACCTGACCGGGCTCAAACGGCTCGATCATGCCGTGCTGCTCGGCCATGCGCCGAATCCATTTATCGCTCTTGATGCTCATTGCGGGGGGCTCCTTGGAGCCGGATTCTAGGGCGGCGCTGAGCAGGCCCTAGGATCAGTTCACCACCACGGCTTGGCGTACGCGCTCGACATAGCCACTCTGGGTGGCTGCCGTGTTGTCAGGGCAACTCACCGAGGAGGTGCAGGCGGTGGCCGTGATCGTGAAGACCCGCACCGTGCGCGGCACCCCGGGTGAGGCTTCACCTTCGTTGTAAACCACCGAGTTACAGGTGACCTTGATCCAACCATTGAACAGGCTCATCTGATTGGTGTAGGTCTGATTGACGCAGGTAGACCATGAGCCTTTGAGCGCCAGAAACAAGCCGTACTCGACACCGGCGGCTGCCGCGTCAGACATCTTGGCCCCATTGATCGCTTGCGCTGAGCTGACCTGTTGACTCATGCCAATGCGCACAATCGCTGCCGATAGCACGGCCATCATCACCAGCACCACCATCGCGGCGATCACGCCAAAACCCCGACGCCGAGGGACCACAGGATGAGCGCGGCAAGTACGTTCAGTCATGGCACATTGGAGACGTGGGCCCCCATGCTCAGAGTGGCCGTCTCACCGGCGCGTGCCACCTCGATCTGCATCCAGACAAAGCCACTCTGCTGGGTCGCACCTTGGTTGGGGTTGTAGATAAAGTTGCAACTCAAGACATTGCGGACCACTGTGGTGCCAGTCGTCGGGCATGAGCTTGGAACGGCTGCGCTAAACGCATTCACGGCACGTCGAAGAGTGCCCTTGCCATTGCCGTTGGCGTCCATTGTGCCGTCTGCACCCACACAACTGTAGAAAACAGACTGCTCGCCGTTGTAGACCAATTGGTAACGCCCACCGTCATAGCCAGGTGAGATCTGCAAGCCATTGATCGTGTAGCGCCGAACGCCCAGGCTGGATGGTGGTACGTTCACCGCAGTGATCTGGCTGCGGTTTGCGCCTTCATAAACATCGTTTGTGTTTTGATTGTTGATGACGACCCAAGCACCTATTGCGGCAGGATTCCCGCTGTGCTGCAAGACATCAAATGAAGTTGTCGTTGTGCTGGTATCCACCCATGCAGAGCACCCTGCTCCGGAGCAAGTGGCATCGTTCACAGTGTCTGGGCCTGTGCGGTACCTTCCGCCCCCAAAAGAGGGCACCAACTCGAAGCATTGGCTGCTGGGGGAACGGACAGAGTTAGGCACGGCTGACCGAACATCCTTGCTCATGTGCATGATGGCCAGGTCAGCCGTCTGCATCAGGTCGTCCCGCGTCTGGGATTGAAAATAGCTGTCAATGGCGGGCCGGAAAAAGACCACCAACGACACCGACATGATCACCGTGATGACCATGACGACAATCAACTCGATCAGCGTGAAGCCCCGCATCACCCCAGATTGACATGGCGGCCGCTTCATTGCGCATACCCCGTTCTGCGGCGGTAGGCCACATAAGTCTGGCCTGAGGAACTCACCGTGATCTTGACGCGCAGGCTCTGCGCAGAAGGAATGCCGGCCCAAGTCTGCGGAATCACCTTCACCTCAACCGAATAGCCGGCCAAGGCGGGAATCGCCACGCCATCAATCGTGCAGATCTGGTTGGTGCTGGTGTAGCCGTTGTAGTCCTGCACATCATTGAAATTGACCCGCGCACACCCTGAGTTGGCGGCGTTGGCCACCGGCACAAAGGGCTTGAGCGCAATCTCGGCCCCCATCTCGTCCGCAATGGCTTGCATCTGTCGCAACACAATGGGGTTGGCCGAGCCCCCGGCCACCGTGGAGAACGCCAACATCATCCCGGAGATGCCCACGCCCAGAATCACGATGGCCACGACCAGTTCGATCATGGTCATGCCTGCGCGCGGCGGCTTGAGTGAGCGCACTACTCGACCCTCCCAAACCATTCCACGCTGATGGCCGTCTCGCCCGTGATGTTGACCTGCTTGCTGATGCCGGTGTTACCGGCGCCGTCGCTGGTCAGTCGACCGCTGGGCTGAAAGTACACCATCCCGCCCGCTGACCACGCTGCCGTGATGCCCGCTGGCGGCGTTGCAAACACAGACTGGCCGTCAATGCCCGAGTTACAGCTTGTTGCTGGGTTGGCAGAGGCTATCGTGATCAGCATCTGCGAATTGGCGTCGAAATCGACACACACCAAGCGCCGGTGCCCCACGGCCACCGACCGGGAATAACGCAGGCCCGCCTTTACGCTGTCAGCATAGGCCCGCCCGCCGGCGCTCGTGGCGACATCGAACTTGGGCATCACCACAACCGCCAAGACGCCAGAGATGACGATCACCACGATCAACTCCATCATCGTGAAGCCGCGCGCCCGCCTGCGAGCAGCGTCAGTCTGTGGGCGAAGGGCAGTAGAAGTCATGGTGTGAGGGCTGTGGCCACACTCCAAAGCGGGGCCTCGGTCATCTTGCCCCTGAAGCCCCAGACGCTAACCGACAAAAAGGGAGGCCCAAAGCCCATTGATCTCCCGCAAGCTGGTGAAAGCACTGAGCCTTGAGCGACGCTCACCGGCGAGATTTTGTTGTCTTGAGCATTGCTGATACGCAACGTTATATGCCAACATATCACCAATAACAGCGCCACACCCCAAATCATGCTGCAGCGCCCCCCGCCGCAGCCTGGGAGATGAATGGCCATCAGGGAGCAATTGTTTTTGTCGTTGCACCCATGACCAAGATTTGCCTCATCGCGCTTGCTCTGCCCGCTCCTTCATCGTGCCTTGGGCGCCCGTGCGTGATGCACTAGCAGCCCCCCTCCGAACCCTTCAGCCTGCCTGTTGAGCCTGAACGCCAAGCCTGCGTTCGCTCATCTGGCCACATAAGTGATGCCCACAGCCGGCTGCGGCTACAAACATCGATAAAACACGGGATCAGAAGTATGCGAGCTCTCGTTTTGGGCGCCAATCTTGCTGGATTGCTCAGCGCCTTACACCTTCGCCATCAAGGCCATGCCGTCACCGTGTTGGTCGACGGGCCTGAGGTGGCAGACCAAGCCTTACCGCCGCTGGTGTTCTCCGACCCCGGCCCCTGGGGGGCAGCGCACGGCGCGCTGTCGGCCCTGAGTGCCTTGCTCCAGGATTGCCGCGACCTGCGCCTGGGCTTGGACGGACTGGCCTATTCAGGGTGGTTGCTGCGCTGTCTCGGCGGTCGTTGGGGCGGCCGGGCGCGCAGCCAAGCGCTGCAGTCCTTGGCCATGGCTCGGCGCAGCCAACTGATGTTTGAGCAACTGCAGGCGAGCGGCACGCTGCCCAAGCCGCTGGAGCCCGTGAGCCTGCTCAATCTCTACCGAGACGAGGCGCTGGCCCAGTCCCAATGTCAGCGGGGCCCCATGTGGCACTTGGGCACGCGCCCCAGCGTGTTGAACAAGTCAGCGTTGCAGGCCAGCCTGGCCCAGGGCGACCCGGCCTGGGCCAGCCGGCTGCACGGCCTGCAGTCGCAAGGGTGGATGCTGGCCGACGGCGCTGCCACCCTGTCCTTGCTGCGGCACCAGTTGGCCGAGGCCAACGTTCGCTTCATCTTTGACCATCACATCGATGGCGCGGTGCACGCGGGTCAACACCTGCATGCGGTGCAGGTGCGAGGCCGCTTGGGTCTGGCCGAGGAGATTGATACCGACCAGGTCGTCGCAGCGTCTTACCCCTTGGCGCTGCCCCTGTTGCGTTTGCTGGGGGTCAAGCTTCGGCTCGCGCCGCTCACACAGTGGCGCCTGCACGCTCAACTCACGGATGCCGATGAGGCGGCTCAATGGGTGCATGAGCAGCACAGTGGCATACGCATCACGCGTCAAGGCCGACAACTCTGGGCACTGGGCCCGGCTTGGCTGGGGCAGACGGATGGCAGCGCGAGCCAAGAGGTCATGCACCTGGCCAGCGCCTTGACACGACACTTTGGCGCGGGCTGGACCGCCAGTCTCCAAGAGCCTGAGCCACAGACCCACTGGGCCGCCCCCGATGGCTTGCCCGTCGTCAGTCGCACCCACACCCGCAACCTGCTGCTCAACCTCGGACACCACAGCGTCCAGCCTTGTTTTGCATTTGGGGCCTTGGCGCTGCTCCAGAACCTGCTTCAGGCAGCACCCTCCGCCAAGAGCCGCCCGGGCACACCGGCCCGCTGGTCCCCGAGCCAACAATCCTTGGCCTCCCCACAAGGCCTGAGCCATGACTGAAGTCCTCGATTTCGCCCTTGACACCCCCACCTCCTGGGCCCCATTGCCTCCGACCACGGCCCAGGTCGCCAACTTGACACGCTTTGCCCTGCATGCAGACGACCTCAGCTTGACCGTCCGTGCCTGGCGCGCCCTGGCCAAAGACAGCGCTCTGCTTCTGCCCTACGTCGCACCCTATCCTGGGTATCTCGCCTCGCCGCTGCGCAGCCTCGAAGGCCACCCGCTACAAGCCCTGCTGCCCGACGCGCTGCCTCAAGCCTGGATCAAATGCGACAACGAATTGCCCCTCTCCCAGAGCCTGTCAGACCGAGGCATGGCCTACGCCGTCCTCAGCTTGGTCGGCGACGCCATGCTGGCTGCAGGCATGGCGCACATGGGCCAACCCCTGATGGGCATCGACAAACCGGCCACCCGCGCTTGGCTGGCTGAACACCAGTTGGTGATCCATGGCACCGGCCGAGATGCCCTGGCCGCGGCCCGCATTGCTCGGGCACTGGGACTGCCCACCCAAGTCATTCTGAAAGGCCCCACACCCGTGGCGCTGAGCGAGGCCTTACAGGATTGCGGCGTCAGCCCTAGCGCCTCGATGAACGAGGCGGCGGTAGCCGCCTACAGGCGCCAATGCGTTGCCCCCCAAAGTAGCACCTGGTGGCTGGACAGCACGGAGTCGTTTGAGGCGTTTCAGGGCTATGCCTGTGCTGCCCAGGAGCTGAAATTGCAGCTCTTCAGCCACGACCAAGAACCGAGCGCGCGCCAGCCCCTGTGGGTGTTTGTAGGCAGTAGCAACTGCCTGGGCGCCGCTGCGCTGCTGCGCGGGCTCAAGGGCGTGTTTGGCCACAGTGTGCAAACCGCGTTGGTAGAAGACAGCCAACACCTGCAAGCGCTGCCCACCTTGTGTCGCTGGCCCAAAGACGGCACGGCTGCAGCCACGTCCATGATGGGCACTCAGGCCTTGCTGGGCGTGGTGGACAGCGTCATCACCGTGGACGCGCGGCAGCGCAAGCTGGCCCGCCTGCCCCTGCCGGAGCACAGCCAAGCCCAGTGGAGTGACGAAACGATCGCCCTCTTTGCCGCCGCCGCCGAGCACTTGAACACGCTGCCTGAAATGCCGCCGAGGGTCGTGTTCTGGTTGAGCGACTGTGCCTTGGCCTGAGGCTGGCTAGAACACCTCTCTGACGTGAACGGATCGCCGCGTCTCTGGCGCATAGATCCCAAAGGTGCCCCGCGCCGAAGGGTCGCGGTCAAAGCTGCTGGCGCAACTGCCCTGGCGGGAACGCAGCCAGGGCACACCCGCCCCGGTGGCGCTGCCGTTGACGCTGTTGCAACTGTTGTCGCTGCTGCCCAGGCCCAGGTTGAGCGCCAGGTCAACCGTGCCCGTGCCGCTGGGGCTGGGTGCGGCCAGGGTGATGAAGCCGCTGCCACCGCTCAGGCTAACGCTGCTGACCGCACTGCTCCAAGTGGCCGCTGTGTTGTTGTGGTTGAGCGTGCGCGCCCGCACCACCGATGCAGGGGGGATCACGGTACAGGTGTCCGCACTATTGAGCACCCAGCTCTTGCCGCTCCAGTACTGCAGTTGCAGCGGAATCTGCAGGCTGGTCTTGTCACCGCCAAAGGCATTGCTCATCTGTAAGCGCCCGCTGCGCAACACCATGCTGCCCTCGGCAAAGCTGCTAGAGCTGACACCATCCGTGTCTGTGGCCCGCACGGAGATGGTCTGCTCAGCCGTCAGCTTGTTGGTAAAGCTGAAGGTGCTCATGTCGGTCCCCACGCCCGCCAGGAAGGAACTGGCGGCCACACTGCCGCTCAGGCTGCCGCTGGTGTTGGCACTGGCCAGAGTCAGGTTCGCCGTCTTGGCGAAGTTGGGGCTGGTGCCGACGCTGCCGTCGTAATTGCGGGTCGTCTGGCCTTGGGCATTGCGCGCGGTCACCGTGGTGGTGAAGGGCTGGCCCGCATAGCTGAAGCTGCCGCAGGCGGCGGCGGTGGTCACATCAAAGTGATGCGGCGAAAATGTCAGCGCGCCGGCACTGCTGGTGTGAGATCCGGTCTCAACGGCGTACCAGCAGGCCTTTGCAACTGCCGCCGCTGGATCGATAGGGAAAGATGCCGCGCTGCAAGCCAATGAGCCCGACACACCATGGCGATAGGTGAATCCTGCGGCCCCTGCATCGAAAGAGACGGTCGCGGTCACCCCCGCAGGCAGGGTGCATGTCACGCCTTGGTTCGCACAGAAAGTCCAGGCACCGGTGCTGTAGAACGCCGAGTAGCCGGAGCCCAGGTAGCTGCCGCTGCTGAGCTTGGCCGCCACGTCTGCCCGCCCCACCTCGCTCCAAGAGACCCCACTGAAGGTAATCGCACCAGCACTCAGCGCCCCCGCCGTGCCCGTGCTGAACACACCGTCCTGTGCGGCTGCACCGCCCGGCTTGGCTCGGTACAGCACCAAGGCCGGTCGCTCAGGCACCGTCTCCAGCCCAAAGTTGGGCACACGATTGTTGGCGGCGTTCACCGCTGTCACGGTCACCCCAAAGCCCACGCCCGCCACCTGGGCGGTGGCGGCAGGCTGCACGGCAAAGGTATGCGGCGCCACAATGAAGCTATCTTCCCCGCTCAGGCTCAGGCCGATGTCGCTGCCGCTGCTGCCGGTCCAGTTGGCGATCAGCTTCATCTGCCCCACGTCCAGATACTGCACGGTCGTCGAAGCTTGGCCATTGCTGTCAAAGTTCAGCGTGCGGTTGGCACCGCTGGCATCGCAGGCAGTGGTGGCCGCAGCTGCGGCGTTCAACCCTGCAGCACCCACCAAGACGGGCAGCGTGCCGCTGCCAGGGTTTTGGTACTGGCACTTGAAGTTCACGCTCTTGCTGCCGGTGAAGGCCGGCGCGCAAGCCAAGCTGTTGTCGGCCTTCTTGACAGCACTCAGTGTGATGGTTTGGGTGGCACCGCTGCGGTGGTGCGGCACATCGAACAAGAAGCCCGTGTCCGCCACCGCCATGGCGCAGCTATTGGCTGCCGCCGCCGTGGCCCCCAAGCCGCAAAACACACTCTGGCTGTTGCCCGGTGTGATAGACAAGCCGGTGGCCCCTACCGTGGCCGTACCCGGCGTGGTCACCTGGGCCGTGATGGTGGTTTGCGAGCTGCCACTGGGGATGCTGAAACCCGCGCCCGCCGGGAAATTGACTGTCAGGCCACTGCCCGCCAGCGTGAGCGTGCCACTGACCCCACCGGTGTAGAGCGAGGTACAGGCCGCATCAGCACAGGCCTTGATGGTGTAGGTCGTGGGTGAGCACGTGACACCGCTGCTGCTGCTGGCCGTGATCTCCAGATGGTCGAGCAGGCGGCGTGTGACGCTGAAGTAGCTCACGCTGCCCAACGCACTGAGCTGTGCCGAACTCAAGGTGGCCACGCGCCCTGGCACGCTGGCCGTCACGCCGACACCCGAGCCCGGGCAATTCCCCGCACTCATGCTCACCGACACCGGGCTGACACTGAGATCAGACGATGACGACGCGTTGAACTGCAGGTCTGCCAGATTGCCGCTCAGGAAGCTGCTGGGCAACATCGCATCGGGAATGCACACCGTCCACTGTGCGGGCAGCGTGCCCGAGGTTTGCAGCCGCCACAGCCGCATGCTGCGGGTTCGCCCGGCCAGAGACCCCGCCGCAATATTGACGGTGCTGGTGGACGCCAATCCGTTATCACCCCAGATCACAAAAGACTTGTCAGCGAACTGAACACCCTCTTGCGCCGACACCGTGCTGGTGCCATCCGGCATGGTCGCTTTGCTGGTGGCGGTGACTTGACTGCCGCTGTTCACGCTGCGCGAGATGCGCTGGTCCAGCAGCATCTTGTCGTCGCGGCCAATGCCGGCGATGTTGTTGTGGAAGCCAGTGGCTGCGGGCCAGAGTGTGGCGGCCGCGCTGTCTTGATAGCCGCTCCCGGTGGCGGCATTCTCCCCTAAGGTACTGCCGTACTTCACCGAGAGATAGCTTTCGATCTGGTTCAACTCAGCAGCCGTCATGGCTTTGTCTAGTACAAAGAGACCTTCGGCCACCACACCGCGCCAGGGAGCTGTGCCTTCAGTTGGGTTCCAACCCAAATAGAAATTGGTGTTGTTGCCCGTGACGCTGCCGCTAGGAGATCTGGTGGAGCGAGTCACGCCATTGCGACGGAACCCCTGATTCACATCGAGCGGCAAATTGGCGGTGCTGTTTGCGTTTTTGACGAAGCTGAAGACTCTTGGGACATTCAACAAACTGCTTTCGACATACTGAACCCTGCCCGGCCCAGAATCCCAGTAGATCGTGCCATCCGACCAAGGCAAGTGGGCAGAGACACGCATGGATGGCGCCCCTTCCCAAAAGAAATAGGTGTTGACTTGTTGCGTGGGGTAACCCACAAAGAAGAGATGGGTCTGGGCATGACTGAGCCCCCCTAAGAAGCTCGGTGCGCTGAAATGCTGTGCCGTTGCCGCGCCACTTGTTCCGCTAGTGAACTCCACCACCGGGTTGAAATTGATGTTCAGCGCATTGGTGTTGCGATACGCCGGTCTGGTGGTGCTCCCTGTGAGGTTGCGCGAGCTGTCCGCGTCATTCGCCCAGGCGCTCATGCCCGTGTTGTCAGCCCCGCTGAAGCTACCAGCCCGGCCCCACCAAACAGCTCCGCTCATGGCACCGGCATCAGGCACCACGGGCACCGTATCAGGGTACAAACCTTGCGTACCATCGCCATACGGAATGGCGGTGAATGCCGCATCTAAAGGTCGCTTCCACAACAAGCGTGCGGCTGCTGCGCCGGTCAACTCGTAAAAGTGCATCTCAATGGGATAGCGTGTGCCCGCCTTGAGATACACCGGTGCTGGTGTGTCATAAGCAAGTCCACGGGGATACCAGCTGTTGACGAGTTGCTGGCCGTTCACCCACAAGCGCACGCCATCGTCACTACCGGTCTGAAAGGTGTACCAGCCCGAGCTAGGCACCAGCACAGCCCCAGTCCAACGCACACTAAAGTTGTCGGCATTCACACCGGGGCCTGGGCCGCCTGCACCCCAATTAAAATCCACCGGCCCATCACGCCGGGACAGTGCGACGGCGCCGGTCAAATCGGTCGTGTTGTAGTAGCTGCCGTTCAGCCCATTGGGCGGTTGGCAGCCTACGGGCATGGACAAGCCTGAACTGTTGCTGACGCAACTGCTGCTGCACGACGAACCAAACCCCGCGCTGGCGCAGCACACCCCCTGCGGACGGGAACCGGCGTTCAAGGTGATGGTGCCGGACGACAAGGTGCGGGTGCATTGGGAGGTGCTGTTAGCGTAGTGGACGATGCCGCCGGTTTGAGCGGAAGAGACATTGCCGCTGACGATGGTGCGGGCCCCCAGGTAGACGCCAAAGCTTGTGCCATGCGTTGCCGTCAGCACCACATCGCCCGTCACTGTGGCGTCGTTGCCAAGGTAGATGTAGGCGTATCGGGCGGTGATGGTGCCGCCAAAGCGTGCACGCAAATTCCCCCAGTTGTAGAGATAGCCCACCGTGGTAGTGCCACCGATAAAGATGTCGTTGGCCTGCATGCTCAGGTAGCAGGTGGTCAAGCAGCTGACATTGCCGGCGATCGTGTTATTGGCCGTGAGGGTCACCGTGCCGCTGCCACCGCTGAGGTTTTGGCCCACGGTACTGGTGGTGCCCAGCGACACACCGGAGCCCGCCGTGATACTGCCCTGAACCACCAGCGTGGCACCCGCCGTCATGCTGCTGGCCGCCGTGATACTCCCATTTACCGTAGTCGTGCTGCTGAGCGTCACGCTGCTGCTGGACACCACATTGCCGGTGATCAGGGCTGACGCACCGAGATTGACAGCACCTCCGGCGGTCACGCTGCCGGTGACATTCAATGAGGCCCCCGCCGTAATGGCTTGTGACGCGTAGAGGCCTCCCTTGGCCGTTGTGGAGGCTCCCAACAAAATCTGCCCATTGCTGGCGTTCACCGTATTGCCGCTGGGCGACGCCAACAAGCTGCCAAATTTGGCCCCGGTATAGCTGGTGTAGTTGTTGGGGTTACCAATCAGCCCCACGCTGGTGGTGCCACCAATGTCAATGCTGTTACCTTGAATATCCAACTGGCAGTTGCTACACGCCACGTTCCCCAGCACCTTGGCGGCTGGGTACATGTAGATGTTGTTGCTGGAGACATTGGTACCACCGACCGTGGTATTGGTGATGCTCACATTGCCGCTGACTTGGCTGCCGCCATAGAGGTGCACCCCCCCGGTCTGTGCCGTGGTGACGTTGCCGCTGACGGTGCTGCGGTCGCCCAAGTAGACGCCATAGCCGCTGGCATAGGTGGCATTCAGCCTCACATCGCCGGTCACCGTGGCGTCGTTACCAATGTAGATATAGGCGTATCTGGCCGTGATTCTTCCGCCAAAGCGTGCCCGCAAATACCCCCAGTTGTAGAGATAGCCCACGATGGTGGTGCCACCGATGCTGATGTCGTTGGCCTGCATGCTCAGGTAGCACGTGGTCAAGCAACTCACATTGCCTGCAATGCTGTTGCTGGCGGTCAAGGTGATGGTGCCATTGCCGCCGCTGAGGTTCTGGCCCACGCTGCTGCTGGCACCTAGTGACACGCCCGAATTTGCAGCGACACTCCCCGTGACGTTGGCCGAGGCACCCATGGTGATGCTGGTCGATGCTGTCACGCCACTTTGAACCGTGGTGCCTGTCGCGGTGGTGATGCTGCTGCCAGTGGAGCGCAGGCCGCCACTGATGCTGGCTGTCGCCCCCAGGTTGATGGCACCACCTGCCGTCACATCGCCGGCCACAGTGAGGTTGTTGCTGACCGTGATGGCTTGCGAAGCCATCATTCCCCCGTTGATCAAACTGGAAGCGCCTAACAGGATCTGGCCGTTGACCGCACTCACCGTATTGCCGCTGGGCGATGTCAGCAAGCTTGCAAACTTGGCCCCGGTATAGCTGGTGTAGTTGTTCGGGTTGCCGATCAGCCCCACACTGGTGGTGCCACCAATGTCAATGTTGTTGCCCTGAATGTCCAACTGGCAGTTGCTGCACGCCACATTGCCCAGCACCTTGGCGGCCGTGTACATGTAGATGTTGTTGCTGGACACATTGGTGCCGCCAGCCGTGCCATTGGTGATGCTCACATTGCCATTGACCTGGCTGCTGCCATAGAGATACACCCCCCCGGACTGTGCCGTGGTGAGGATGCCGCTGACGGTGCTGCGGTCCCCCAGGTAGACGCCAAAGTTGGTGCCATGCGTTGCCGTCAGCACCACATCGCCGGTCACCGTGGCGTCGTTGCCAAGGTAGATATAGGCGTATCGGGCGGTGATGGTGCCGCCAAAGCGTGCACGCAAGTAACCCCAGTTGTAGAGATAGCCCACCGTGGTCGTGCCACCGATGCTGATGTCGTTGGCCTGCATGCTCAGGTAGCAGGTGGTCAAGCAACTCACATTGCCTGCAATGCTGTTGTTGGCGGTCAAGGTGATGGTGCCATTGCCACCGCTGAGGTTCTGGCCCACCGTGCTGCCGGTGCCCAGTGACACACCCGAGCCCGCTGTGATGCTGCCCGTCACCGCCGTCGAGTTTCCAAAATTGGCGTTCCCGGTTGCATTGACACTGCCCTGCACCACCAACGTGGCACCCGCCGTCATGCTGCTGGCCGAGGTAATGCTGCCGTTCACCGTGGTGGTGGTGCTGAGTGTCACGCTGCTGCTGGACACCACATTGCCGGTAACCAAGGCTGACGCACCGAGATTGACGGCACCGCCGGCGGTCACGCTGCCCGTGACGTTCAATGAGGCCCCTGCCGTGATGGCTTGTGAGGCGTAGAGGCCTCCCTTGGCCGTTGTGGTGGCCCCCAACAAGATCTGCCCATTGCTGGCATTGACGGTATTGCCGCTGGGCGAGGCCAGCAAGCTACCAAATTTGGCCCCGGTGTAGCTGGTGTAGTTGTTCGGGTTGCCGATCAGCCCCACACTGGTGGTGCCGCCGATGTCAATGTTGTTGCCTTGAATGTCCAACTGGCAGTTGCTGCAAGCCACATTGCCCAGCACCTTGGCCGCCGCGTACATATAGATGTTGTTGCTGGACACATTGGTGCCACCGGCCGTTGTGTTGGTGATGCTGACATTGCCACTGACCTGGCTGCTGCCATAGAGATACACCCCCCCGGACTGTGCCGTGGTGAGGCTGCCGCTGACGGTGCTGCGGTCTCCCAGGTACACGCCATAACCATTGCCATGCGTTGCCGTCAGCACCACATCGCCCGTCACTATGGCGTCGTTGCCAAGGTAGATATAGGCGTATCGGGCGGTGATGGTGCCGCCAAAGCGTGCGCGCAGGTTGCCCCAGTTGTAGAGGTAGCCTACCGTGGTGGTGCCGCCAATCGTGATGTCGTTGGCCGACATATTGAGGTAGCACGTGGTCGTGCAGTTCACATTGCCCGACACCGTGGTACTGGCCCCCATCGTGATCGTGCCTGAACCTGCAGCCAAGTTGCCGGTGATGGACGAGCCTGTGTTCAGCGTGGCCCCCACCGAATTGACGTTGGCCTTGATGCTGCTGGCGGTGAGCGTGACCGCCCCGGTCACGTTCAGTGTCAGGTCCGCCGTATTGCCAGCGCTGTTGATACTGGCCCCGGTGGCATTGAGCGCACCATTCACTGCAATGGTGGCCGGCATCGGGCTATTGATGGTGACCGTGTCGCCACTCAGCAAGGTCAGGCCCGCACAGGTGTAGCTGGGGCCTGCGCCCGTGCAGGTCGCGGGCAAGTTGCCCGGAAACACATAGGCTGCCGCCTGCACAGCAGGTGCCATCAGGGCCAGACACAGCCAGAGGCTGAGCCAGCGCAGCAGGGTGATCAGACCATCCTTCAAGGGATAACTCGGTGAGTCGAGGACACCATAGACGGCCCAGCACCCGGAGGGCGCCAAGCCAAGCGATTTGATTGTTCCGGCCGAGGGGCAGGTGTGGTCTGCCGAACAGCCGGTGGAACACCGGGCTTTAAGCGCTGCGCTCAACGCTCAAAAAATATCGCGCACATGCACCGAGCGCTGGGTCTCGGGCGTATAGACACCGAACGTGCCCCGCGCCGAAGGGTCGCGGTCAAAAGTGCTGGCGCAACTTCCCTGGCGTGAGCGCAACCACGGCATGCCCGCCCCGGTGGCGTTGCCGTTGACGCTGTTGCAACTGTTGTCGCTGCTGCCCAGGCCCAGGTTGAGCGCCAAATCCACCGTGCCCGTGCCACTGGGGCTGGGCGCAGCCAGGGTGATGAAGCCACTGCCCCCGCTCAAAGCAACACTGCTGACCGCACTGCTCCAGGTGGCCGCTGTGTTGTTGTGGTTGAGCGTGCGCGCCCGCACCACCGATGCGGCGGGGATCACGGTACAGGTGTCCGCACTGTTGAGCACCCAGCTCTTGCCGCTCCAGTACTGCAACTGCAGCGGAATCTGTAGGCTGGTCTTGTCGCCACCAAAGGCATTGCTCATCTGCAGGCGGCCACTGCGCAGGGTTTGGCTGCCGTCGTAGCCACTGGAGCCCACACCATCGGTGTCCGTGGCTCTGACGGTAATGGTCTGCGGTGCCGTGAGTTTGCTGTTGAAGTTAAACACCGGTGCCGTGCCTGCACTGCTGGCCAGCGTGGCAACGCCTAAGGTGAAGGCGCTGGACGGGATGCTGCCCGTCAAGCTGCCGTTGGTGTTGCCGCTGGCGTCTGTCAGGTTGACGCTGCGGGCCGCCGTGCCCGCGTAGTTTTGGGTGATGGCACCCAAGGAATTTTTAGCGGTCACGCTCACCCCAAAGGGTTGGCCCGCGTAGCTGAAGCTGCCGCAGGCGGGAGCAGTGCTCACCTCCAGGCGCGCCGGTTTGACCTGGATACGGGTGGTCACCGCCCCAGCCCCCGAGGTGTCGATGCGGTAGCACTCGCTCCCCCCGCCTCCGCCCGCATCGCCCAAGTTAGCCACCGTGCAGGCCACCGAGCCGCTCTTCTCTGTCTTGATGAAGGCGCTGTAGCCGACGCCAAAATACAGTGCCGAGGTGACCCCTGCGGGGATGACGCAAGTGCCGTTGAGGGTGGCGCAAAAGGGATTGCCCATCGCCCCAATGGGATTGCCCGCCGCCGAGAGCCCGCTGCCCAAATAGCTGTCGCTGGCCAAACGGGCCGAGGGTGAAATACTGCCAACCTCGGACCAGCTGGCATTGCTGACCGCCGCCACCCCGCCGCTGAAGGCGCCTACCGTGCCGGTGAAGCTGCCCGTTTGGGTGCCTGCCCCCAGCGGGCTGCTGCGCAGCCAGCCCAGGGTCACGCTCTCGGGTACGGTCTCTCTGCCAAAGTTGGGCATCACGTTGGTGTTGCTGCCAAAGGCCAGGGCCTTGATGTTGAAGTTGAAGGGCGTGCCCGCTGTCACCACGCTGGGGTAGTCGGTGACGATGAAGCCCATGGGTGCGGCAACGAATTGCGCGCTGCCTACCATGCTCAGGCCCGCGTCGTTGGTGCCGGCCGATCCGGTGTAGCTCAGGCTGAGTTGCATGCGCCCGGCATCCCAGTACTGGGCTGTGGTGCTGGTGGCACCCGTGGCGTCAAAGGCCAGGTTCAGCGTCTGGCCCGTGGCATCGCAGGCCGTGTTGGTGTTGCCCGCATTGAGCTTGACCGCCCCCACCTGCACCGGCAGCGTGCCACTGCTGGGGTTGACATAGCTGCACGTCGCCTTGATGGCACGAGTGACGTTGGCAAAGGCGGGCACACAGACTTGGGCGTTGTCAGCGCTGCGCACGGCCTTGATGCTCACCGTCGGGGTGGCCCCCGCGTAGTGGTTGGCCACGCTGAACTGAAAGCCCGCGCTGCCCACGCTCATGGTGCAGGCGCCTGTGCTGGTGGCAGTCGCGCCCAGGCCGCACCACACCGGCGTGGCATTGGCGGGGGTCAAGGACAGGCCTGTCGCGCCCACCGTGGCCGTGCTCATCGAGGTGACTTGCCCACTCACCGTGGTGGTCGACGCGCCCGATGCAATGCTGAAATTGGCCCCCGACGGAAAGCGCGTGGTCACCCCCGCGCCCGTCAGGGTCAGCGTCCCGGTCAGGCCACCCGTGAAGAGCGCGGAACACGTGGCATCACCACAGGCCTTGACGGTGTAGGTCGTGGGCGCACAGGTCACACCCGTATTGCTGCTGGCGGTGATCTCAATGTGGTCCAGTAGTCGGCGTGTCACCGTGAAGAAGCCCACCCCACCCATGCCATTGAGCACGGTGCTGCTGATCGTGGCAAGGCGCCCGGGCACCCCCGTGGTCACGCCCACGCCGCTGGCCACGCAGGTGGTGGCCGTCATGGTGGCTTGGGCCGTGCCGGTGCTGAAGTCTGCCGCCGTAGCAGTGGTCAACCACAAGTCAGTGGCCCAGGCGCCCGAGGTGAAGCCGCTGGGCAGCATGCTGTCGGGGATGCAGATGCTGAGTTGCGTGGGCACCGTGCCCGTCATCTGCAAGCGCCAGATGCGGCTGCTGCGGGTGCGGCCAGCTTGCGTTCCCGCCGTGATGCTGGCCGTGCCGGTGGCGCTCTGGCCGTTGTCTCCAATGAGGGTGTAGGAGCGGTCTGTCGCCAGCGCCGTCGCCCCCGTGGTGGGGGTGATTGCGCTGGCCGTGGAAGGCATGGCCGCGCCCGAGATGATGGTGATCTGGTCGCCCGTGTTCACCGAGCGCGAGATCAATTGGTTGAGCTTGGTGGTGTCGTCGCGGCCAATGCCCACAATACTGTTGTGGTAACCGGTGTTGGCGGACCAGATGGTGCTGCCCGCGCTGTTCAGATAGCTGGTGGTGGTGGCGCCATTGCCACCCAGGGTGGCACCGTATTTCACGCCCAGGTAGCTCTCTAATTGCTGGGCCTGGGTGTTGCTGAAGGTGGTGCCTAAAAACAGCAGGCCCTCGGCGATGACACCCCGGAAAGGACTGTCCACGCTCGCGTAGCCGACTCGAAAGCTGGTGTTATTGCCCGTGAATGCGACTGGGGTTGTGCCCGTCGCCCTGACGGCACCATTGAGGCGTATGCCCTGCTGGGCACCGTTAGGCGTCGTGGCTGTCGTGTCCATGTTGAACATCCAAATCGACGCTCGATTGGCCATGTTGAAGTCCGTGTAGAAGACACGGTTTGCCGTCACAACAACCTCCAGCATCCCAATGGACCATGTCGGCGTGCCAGCCTAAGTGAAACGACAGTCGCCCATCCCCGCTACCCGCGGGGGTCAGCGCATCCTCGAAAAACACCCAGTTACTGTTTTGCTGGGCAGCGGGGTAGCCCACCATCACGTAGTGAGCTCGACTCCAGGTCAAGGACCCCAGCATGCTGCTGGCGGAAAAAAATTGCGCTGATGCGTCAGACGCCGTAGTGCTGGTGAACTCCACCACCGGATTGAAATTGATGTTCTGCGCGTTGTTGTTGCGGAACTTCGGGCGCGTGGTGCTGCCACTCAGGTTCTTGGAAGAGTCGGCATCATTCGCCCAAACAGAGATGTCTGCGTTATCTCCCAGGGACAGACTGCCGGCTCGGCTCCACCACGCTGCGCCACTCAGCCCGCCCGGCCTGGCAGGGGCTGCAACCTGAGCCAGTTGATTGGCGACGAGCTTGTAGAGCTCACTGCTCGACTGAAAAGTATTGTTGAGATAGATGTTGGTGGCCATGACCCGGCCGCTGGCGTTGACGGCCACCATATTGACTCCATTGGCATCCCGGGCCAGCAAGGTGGAGCCCGCTGTGAGCGTTGGGATGGGGTAGTTGGAGTTGTACCAATAGCTGATGCCCGCGACATTGACCCCTGTGAAAACAGGATGGCTGTTTGCTTGCACCAAGGTGCCGGAGTAGTTAATGCCGGAACTTGCCCCACTGGCGAAGGGTGAGTAGCCTGCAGTGAAGATGCGCCCACCAATGCCCCAGCTACTCGACAGCCCATAGGTCGCAATCACCACCCCCCCACCCGCATCTACAAAATTGGCCAAGGCATCGCCAAAGACGTTCGCTTGAGGCACATGGTTGGTGTACATCAGCACTGCGTTGTAGGTGCTGAGGTTGGGCACACCGTTGGCGCAGTCATGCGCGGTGACCGAGCTGAACAGCCCCGAGGCCATGAGTTGGCTGGTCGGAGCGCCGCTGGCTGAACCCCCTTCGCAGACAATGACCAGAACCTTGGGTTGGGTCCAGGCCACGGAGGGCGCCAAGAACAGCGCCAGCACGCCGTATTGAAGCAGCCGCCTCATTTGGGCCAGCATGGCGCTCAGTAGACTTCGCGCCATGTCATACGCCCCAACTGTTTTTTGTCGCCTCGTTTCAGGGCCTTGGAGTTGTTCACGGGCCCGCCACTGCTGCCGCCCCAGGTGCCAGCTTCGCCCACGGTCTGCCCCAGGCCGGGGGTGATGAGCGAGAGGGTGTCCGAGGCATTGGCTCCATCCAGCAATATGGCTGGCGCTCCGAACTGATTGCCCGCCATCGAGACGGCACCCACAGGGACTTTTCGGCCGTTGACATCCAGCAGGTCACGGGCATCGATTTTGTTGTCGCCATTCACGTCGTAGGAGTTGGCCGCAGCGGCCCC
Source organism: Ideonella sp. (assembly GCA_034520165.1). Taxonomy (GTDB): domain Bacteria; phylum Pseudomonadota; class Gammaproteobacteria; order Burkholderiales; family Burkholderiaceae_C; genus Ideonella. The sequence goes on along the minus strand of JAXHNT010000013.1, from coordinate 14,732 downwards.
CGTTTGCGGGTCGAGATCAAACAACCAGGCACTGGCCGGTGAGCAAGCCCCACCGCTGGTGGACGCCGTGATGGGTTTGTTGACCGGAAACAGCGCCTGGCCTGAAGGCTGGATACGAGGCCCACCAATCAGGTGCTCATTCGTCCCCAGTGGCACCAACCACCCACGTTTGCCATTGGTGTAATCCACGTCAGCCGCCAGCACCGCCCGATAGTTGATGCCGTTGACGGTCACCTGCGTCAGCCTGTGTGTGACCAATGTCGACGGGCTCACTATTGTGGTGTCGCCCTTGTCCAGCACGCTGTAGAGATATTGCTGCGCCTTGTTGGCAGCAGCGTCGCCCGTGATGGGGCTGAAGTAGCTGCCCGTGCCGAACGACACCTGCCAGCAACGTGTCCGACGTTCGGAGAGGCAGGCTCCAGGTGCTGTGTTGCGCACCGCCAGAGGGGCCCCTTGGATGGGTCGGTTGACGTCCGTTTGGAACAGCCGATGCGCGCTGGCAGAGGCCATGTTGCGCAGGTCAAACCGCCACAAATTGCCGCGCTGGTCGCCCGCATAGGCTGTGTCAATGGTGCCATCGCCATCACTGTCGAGGGGCCGTGGTGTGGCCAGGCCATTCGCTGTCTTCAGTTCAGGTTCGGCCGGGAAGGCCTGGTCGACGGCAATGCGGGTCCAGCGGTTGGGCTTGCGGTTGTCGAGATAGAACGCTAACAGCACGGCACGCCCCGTACCGCCAACCGGACCTACGTGGCTGTCCACGCCATTGCCCACCAGAACGGCCCAACGCAGGGTGCCGTCGTCATTGAGCCGCACGATCTGCGGCGAGCCCAGACCGTCATTGGGTACCGGTTGGCTGATCACGTGGCCCAGGTCTTCCAGGCCCGGCGTCAGGTAGGTGTATTCAAACAGCACGCCACGGCCTGAGGCAATACTGCCGTCTCGGTTCAGGTCCAGTGCCGTGATGGCGCGCGCCCCCCGGCCATAGGTGATGACCGCCAACGAGGTCCAAGCGGTGCCGGCAGCGCCCGACAGGTCGGCATGGCCGACCATGGGCAGGTTGTCCACAAAGTGGGGGCTCAGTTGCGCGTCGCGCACGCTAGCGTCCGAGTAGTACGCCGTGCGTGCAAGCATCACCTCGGGCACAAAGGACCAGGCTTCTTGCAGGCTACTGCCACGCAGGTGGAAGGCATGCAAGGCGCCATCGTTGCCGCCCCATAAGGCCATGGGCGGGCGACTGGCCAGGGCCGTGGCCGCAGCACTGCGATACGCCGCATAGCCCGGAAACTGACGCTCGGGCAGACCAGCAGTGGGCTGCATGTACATGAGCACGGGGCCAGAGTTGATCACCGGCCCCAGCAGTGAGGTGCGGGGGCGCAAGCTGCCATCCAGCCCGCGCAGATAGTTGACTCGTTCAGTGCCCCGACCGTCGCGGCTGCCATTGATGGCGGTGCTGAGCGCGGCTTGGTGATCGGGCGGCGCCGCACCAAAGTTCAGACTGTAGATGGACATCGCGCCCAACACGCCAGAGCCGTTGGGCTTGGCCGAGAAGACCGGACGGCTAAGGAAATTTGAAGGGCTGAGCGTCTGGGCAGCAGACCGATGAGAACTGGTGTCCACGCCGCCACTGGCGTTGAGATCAAACAACCACAGGTCGCCAGAGAAGGTGCGCATGTCGAACCGCGCTTGAGCGATCTGCGTTCTCAGCTCCCCAGTCCGTGGGCTATCGGCCAAGCGCGTCCGCGCCGTGGTGCTCATGCTGGTGGCGGCATAGCCACTCAAGGGCACGCCCGGTGAAAACACTTTGTCTGCCCGGAGTGTTCGGTCAAACACGCCATCCGCATGTTCAAACTTGGCGAGGGTCACCGTTTCAGTCGCGGTTTGCTCGCAAGTGGCCGGTGTCGGGGACAGGGCCTGAAAGCAGAGCTGGATCGGATCGCCCCTCCAAGTGACATCCATGCCGAAGTCCTGCGCGGTGCCCAGGCCACCCACGCCCGTCATCTGCACAATCACCTTCAAGCGCGGGTACTGTGCGTAGGGAACATCTGCAATGCTCAAAGCGTAGCTACCCGACGCAAACTGTCGCACGGGGTTGAGCAAGGGCGGCAGGGGCACGCCATTGGCGTCTTGCAGGGTCACCTGGACGGAGGCCAGGCCTCCCCCAGTCCCCCAGGCTAAAGAGTGAGACAGCCGGACTTCGCCCCAAGCCGTCACCCGGGCCCGGGTGGCATCGCAGCGGTAGTAATCGGCGGGGTTGACATCCATCAGCTTGGGCTGATCGGCACCGGTGCCATCGGTGCACGGGCCATTGGTGGTGGCATCGAACAGCAACCCTCGCGAGTTGTCTCCCAAATGCAGCACGCAGTTCGGCCGGGTGGGGTCCAGATAGGTGGTGTAGCCCAAGGTGATGGTGGACGGCGAGTAGGTGGGGCAGGCGCGATCGGTCTTGAAGTCAAAGCAAGACACGCCTCCTGTCGTCCAATTGGACGCACTGGTGTAGATGCGCGTGCCCACATAGGCCCCCGCCCAGGTCGCCCGCACAAAGCCGTCGGGGCCCCAGTTCGGATTGTCTCGGGACACAAAGGCGTTGGCGTTGATGAAGCTCCGGAAGTTGGCAGTGGCCGTAAAGGGGTTGCCCGCGATGTCTCGGCAGTAGTTGCCGCGCGAGTCACACACGCCTCTGGGACGACCCAGGCCATTGCTGTCCACACTCAGGTAAGGGTAGACACCCGTGGCTGATGGAAAGCCGTTGTCCGGCCAACCTTGGCAGGTGTTGTTGGTGGCGCTGTCGAAACAGCGCACCCGCACCGGAGTGGCGAAGAAGAATTTCTCATCCAGTTGCGTAGCGGCGACGTGCACCATGCCACGGCTGGGGCTCCAGCTGTCCAAGGCTATGGCTTTGCTGCCGCAGCTGGTTTTGGTCTTCACGTTGAAGCAAGCGATCTGCCCCCCGGATAGCCAACTATAGTAGCGGCCACTTTGCGCAAAGTAGGCCAAGTTGGCCACGTTCTCTTCGGGGTTGGGCGAGCCATAGCCCAGATGAAACTCACCGCAGGAGGTGGGTGTACCCGAGGTGTTGAGGTTGGTACACAGGACCTTGACCTCACTGGTGCCAAAGCGGTGAATGGCCACAAACAGCTCGCCGGTGGCCAGGTTCATGGCTTCCAGTGGCGCATGCGAGGTGCGATAAGTCGAATTGAAGTTCAGTGCCGAGCCCGCAGCGCCCACAAAAGAGTAGCCAGCTCCGTTGCTGGGAAACCCCGGGCAGAGGCCTCCGGTCTTGGCCATTCGGCAGTTCAGGTAGCCGGAGGTGCTGTGGTGATTGACCACAAACAATCGGTCTTTGTACGGAATGATGCGAAAACCGTCTCCGGTGCCGGTGAAGTCAACGGTGCTGTCGACGACACCGAAGTTCACCACCATCAACGGAATCTGCGTCCAGCGCACCTCACCGACCAAGGTCCCTGTCGCAGGTTCAGTCGCTGTCCAGGCGCTGCCCACCTTCCACTCCATGCTGACCTTGGGCGGCAGCAGCATGCTGCCTTTCACCCAAGTGAAGCCTGCTGGCAGCACCACGGTGCCGATGGCTTCGTAGGGGCGGTCTAGCCTGGATTGGAGGTAGGTGGTCCAGTTGATTTGGTCGCCACCGGTGATGCCATAGGTGCTGTAGAGCGTTGGGGAGTTGGCGGGCGCGACCACCTGCCCGCCCAGGTCTAGGCTGCTGCCGTCCACGCTTTGCGCCCAGGCCGCTGGGCCTAGCAGGCACACACCCAGCGCCAGCGCGTTCAGGGCTCGCCACCTGGCACGCATGAAAGACGACATCAAACCGTAGCGGGTGGGGTTCAGCGACATGGTCTATACACCTCTTGAAGATCAACGACGGTGCCGGTGGTGGCGCCGTACCCCCGCGAAGAAATGCGAAACAGGGGCACCGCTGCACCTGGTGCGCCGGTGAGGTCGGCGTCCAACACGTCAACGTGATACTTGGGTTGCCGTGCCACCTCAGACAAAGGGGCTGCGCCGGTGCGCTCACCCAACTCCACGGCACACGAGGCCTCGCCACAGGCGCCCCGTGCGGGTGTCCAGTCGATGGCGCCAGGCATCACGGTGGGCGACTTGCCCAAGATGCGCACGCCGGGTCGCTCTTGCAGCGGCATCAGCGAGATGCAGCTCGGCGTCAGGCTGTCGCAATGGCTGCCCAGTGCCGGATGGTCGGTGAACAAGGTCTGCTGCAGCACGCCCCCTTGCCAAACTTGGCAGGTGACTTCAGCCTCCGCATCGCGAAGCGCGGACTCAGCCGCTTGGCGGGCGATGGCCATGTCACGCTCATTGCGCGCGCCTTTGAACTGGCTGATCACGCCTGAGGTTTGCGCCATGGCCAACAAGCCCAGCAGCAAAGACAGCGACACCACCGTCCACAAGGACGCACCGCGCTGAGCCGCGCGACGGAACGGGGCCCGCCCGAAGGCGCGCAAGCGCACTGCAGGTGTCATAGCAGGGGCGTCGCACTGCGCGACGCACTCCGAAGGTTGATGATGGAGCGATGGGCACGGCGCATCCGTCCATCAGCGGTCTGCACAGGCTGGCCCGCGCAATCCACATTGAAGACATTGCTGGTGCCTGAGGGGGTGGTGCCTGGGTCTGCGGCCGCCAAGACGCAAACCTGCACAGCAATCACGCTCGACCACCCGTTGACCATGGCATTGACCTGTTCGGCACTGTGATAGTTTTGCAGCAACTCGCCCGTGCCGGTGTCCGCTTGAGCCACCCCGTAGAGCACCTGAAACTGCTCGACATCGGCCGCGATCTGCACCGCCTGGCCGGGGTCGCCATTGCCCACACACATCAGTCGCCGGTTGGCCGCATCCAGGTAGTAGCGATTCAGCACCGCATCGCCGCTGGGGCTGGCCAAAGCGTTGTCGCTGGCCCGTGTGCCCCGGCCGCCGCAGTCTGTTTGAAAGCCTCTTTTGGTGTTGAAGGTGGAGATCAGGCTGGGGGCAAGCCAGCCCTCAGGGTTGGTCAACACTTGATACGCCACCGTCAGTGACGCGGCCAAGTTATTGCCCCCGGCCGCACAGGCATAGTTCAACAACTGGCTCGGTTGGCTGTAGGCATGGCTGCAGCCATGCAGCGCGAACAAGCCTGGGTAGTTCAAAGTCAGGGCTTGCGCCAAAAGGCTGCCATCGCCTGTGCTGGGCACGGCTTGGCTGTCCAAGCGCTGCAGCACGCCCCACTGCCCCTCTTGGCCCAACAAGTCCAGGTGACCGGCATTGCGCAACTGCTGGGACAGGTAGCTCAGCACGCTCTGCCCGCTGTCATTGACCACCGTCGCCCCCCGCATGCTGCGCGCCATCTGGGAGGCCGACATGAAGGTGGCCAAGGCCGCTGCAGCCACCAGAAGGCCCAGCAACAAGGCCACCATCAACTCGATCAGGGTCATGCCCTGGCTGCGGCGCCGCTGCCTTGAGCTCACAACTGAACCTCCAGCGCAAAGCAGCGCACATGCTCAGGTGCCGCCAGGGCAGCCCCTGGGAGGCTGGCACAGCGCTGATTGACCGCCTGAGGGGCGCCGGTGGCGGCCTTGTCGATCATGGGCTCTACCCAAGCCACGGCGACCACATGGGTTGAGCGGGCTGCTGTCGGGGGAAATATGAAACCGGCGCCACCGGGCAAGCCATAGCGGACCAGGTTGATCCAGGTCGTCACATCGTAATAGGCCACCTCCTGGCGGTTGGTGCAATCGCCCAGCAGCGCCGGCGCGGCGCCTGGCACGGCGTAAAGGCCACCGCAGTTGCCCATCAGGGGCACCGTGTCTGCCGCCTGCTGGTAGCTGAAGTCCGCATGAAGGGTGTAGGCCGCCCGAGCCCCAGCGCTGACGCGCATGCGCTCGGCCATATCAGCCGCCAGCACCGCGGCTCGGTTCAAGAACAGCGCCGAGCGCTGCTCGCGCGCCACATTGGCCAGCAAGTAGGCAGTTCCCAAGAAGCTCACCGACAGCACGATCAAAGCGGCCAAGACCTCAAACAGGGCAAAGCCCTGCTGGCGCAAAGCCAATCGGCGTGAACGCTTGAAGGAGGCAAGCATGGCAATAGGCGGGCCAAAAGCTGAAAGGCGCCTCACTGTAGGGCGCGGGACAGGGCGGGGATGGCTCCAAAAACAAGTGCAAAGGGGCGCATCTCTCGACGCACCCCTTTGGCTAAAGGCCCGATCAGGACCGGCCGGCTCCCAGCGATCTGCCGGCCCTGACCGGGCCGTGGTCACTGACTGACACCAGCGCTTACGGACCCGTCCGAATGCCTGTGAAGGTGGCAGTGGCGAGTGCCGTTGCACCCGACATGGCCCGGACGGTGCAGGTCGCCGTGGTTCCGGCGGGGGCGGCAACGGCGGCTGCTGTGATCACGTACTTGGACTCAAGGCCGCCTTGCAGCAAGCTGCCGCCGTCGTCGCAGTTGTCCACGGCCACGCACTTGTTGGCCGTCACCACATTGTTCATCAGCGAGCAGCCGCTGTAGTTCAGGTTCATGGCGGCGGACAGCGCACCAGCGACACCTTTGACGGCGGCGTCTTCAGCGTCTTGACGCATGTCGATGAATTTGGGCAGGGCTGTGGCGGCCAAGATGCCCAGGATGACGATCACGACGATCAGCTCGATCAGCGTGAAGCCTTGTTGTTGGCGAACTTTCATGGGAAGACTCCTTTCTAGGGGTGGGATAGGTCAGTGACAGGACTCAGGAACAAGGGACACAGCAGGCTGTTGGCCAGGGGCTTGGGCTTGCACGTAAAACAACTCACAAGAACCTTTTTCGACCGGACGGACCTGAACTGAAAGCGCAGGCACGCCGTTTGCCAGAAATTCACGCACTTGGAAGTGCGCGGCGGCTGGCTCGCCCGCCGACAGACCGACAAGTCGGCCAATGCCATTCATCGAGGCCGTGGGATAGCGGTGCTGGCCTTGCACGACCATGCGTCCCACCGTCACCTCGGCGCAACCCGAGCGCAGCGCGGCGGGCCCTGCGGCCTGGCACTGCAGAAAAAAGAGGTCGGCGGCCGTGCGCATCTGGCTTGCCATGCGGGCCAGCATGACCTGGCGGGCGGCCACTTGGGCCTCCTTGAGCCGGGGCAATGCCAGTGATAGCAGCACTGAGATGATGATCAACACAACAGCCAACTCCATCAATCCGAAACCTTGGCCCCATCGCCTTAGCGGCTTGTTCGAGGCCTTCCCCATGCTTTTCGGCACAAAGCACTCACTTCTTGAATGCCGTACGGCCCAAATCCCACACGGGCAGGAACACCCCCATGGCCAAGATGAGCACCAAGATGCCCATGAAGACGATCATGATGGGTTCGATCTGCGCGCCCAGGGTCTTGAGTTCGTACTCGACTTCATTGGTGTAGAGGTCGGCGACCTCTTCCATCAACTCGTCTATGGCACCGGTTTCTTCGCCCACCGCGATCATTTGCAACACCACGGGCGTGAAAATGCCGGATAAGGCGGCCGAGCGCAGAATCGTCTCGCCGCGCTCCACGCTTTCTCGAATGCCTTCGACCTTTTGGGAGATGTAGCTGTTCTCCACCGTGGCGGCCACCACGCCCAAGGCTTGAGCCACCGGCACCCCGCTTTTGAGGGCCAGCGCAAAGCTGCGCGCAAAACGCGACAGCATGGCTTTTCGCACAATCTTGCCGGCCACCGGAATGCGAAGCTTGGTGCGGTCCCAGATGAATTTGCCCGCTTTGGTGGCCACCCAGCGCTTGAACAGGAACACCGCAGCCGCGATGCCCCCCAGGATGACCCACCAGTAATTGACCGTGAATTCGGAGGTGGTCAGGAGCAACCTGGTCATCCACGGCAACTCGGCGTTAAAGCCTTTGAAGACCGTGGCAAAAGCCGGGATGACAAAGGCGTTGATCACACCCACCGCCACAAACATGGCGACCATCACGAAGCTCGGGTAGCGCAGCGCCGCCTTCACCTGCTGGCGCATGAACTGTTCAAACTCGATGTGCTTGAACAGGCGGATGAAGATGTCGTCCAAGCGGCCCGTCATCTCACCCACACGCACCATGGACACATAGAAGGTGTCAAACACCTTGGGGTGCGACATCAGCGAAGTGGACAGATCCAGGCCAGACTCCAAGCTGCGGCGCACTTCGGTCAGCGTGTTTTTCATCGCCACATTGGTGGCCGACTCCGTCAGCCCGGCCAGCGCCCGCAGAATGGGCACGCCCGAGCGCATCAAGATATTGATCTGGCGCGAAAACAGCAGCAGGTCTACCGTCTCCACCTTGGGTGGAAAGTAACGCGACAGATCGATGTCGCGCGACAAGCCTTCAGCATTGCTGGGTGAGTCGCTCTCGCGAATGTCCAAGGGCGTCACGCCGCGCGCCGCTAGCAAATCGGCCACCGCAGACGCATTGGGCGCGTCCAGCACGCCGTTGACGATGCCGTCGGCCGTGCGGCCGCTGTATGCAAACTCAGCCATCAGGATTCATCCAATTGGGTGGAGATGCGCATGGCTTCTTCGATGGTGCTGCGCCCTTCAGGCCAGGCGCACCGCATCGCGGCGCAGGGTGTTGCCAGCCATCTGGCGCTTGGCAGCTTTGTTGAAGGCGCTGGGCTCGCCGTGGTTGATGGCCTCCACCAACTCCTGCGTCATCTCCACAAACTCGTAAACGCCGGTGCGGCCGCTGTAGCCTGTGTGGTTGCACGAGCCGCAGCCCCGTCCTTTGTAGAAAGGCGTGCTCTCCGTCGCGTCACCCAGCTCGGCTCGAACCCAAGCAGCTTCTTTGGGCAGCAAGGTGTAGGGCTCTTTGCAACTCGTGCAGATCACCCGCACCAAGCGCTGCGCCAACACCAGTTGCAGCGACAAAGCCACCATGTAGGCGGGCACGCCCATGTCCAGCAAGCGGATGGGGGTGGAGAGTGCGTCGTTGGTGTGCAGGGTGGAGAGCACCAGATGGCCCGTCATGGCGGCACGCATGCCGATCTCAGCCGTCTTCTGGTCGCGCATCTCACCGATCAGCACGATGTCCGGGTCTTGCCGCAAGGCGGCACGCAGCACGCGGTCAAAGCTGAGGTCGATCTTTTCTTGCACCTGCACTTGGTTCAAACCGGGCAGGCGATATTCGACCGGGTCTTCGGCCGTCAGGATTTTGCGGTCGGTGGTGTTGAGCTGGTTCAGCGCCGCATACAGCGTGGTGGTTTTGCCGGAGCCGGTGGGCCCCGTCACCAGCACCATGCCGCTGGGCTTGGCAATGGCGCGCTCCAAGGCTTCCAACATGGCGGGGGGGAGGTTGAGCTTTTGCAGCTCCAACAAGCCGGCGTTCTGGTTCAGCAGCCGCATCACCACCGACTCACCATACTGGGCAGGCAAGGTGGAGATACGCACATCCACCGCGCCGTGGCTGAGCTTGACATGGAAGCGACCGTCTTGGGGCAAGCGCTTCTCAGAGATGTCCAGGCCAGACATCAGCTTCAAGCGCAGTGCCACGGCATTGGCAATCTTCGGGTCGGCCTCGGTTTGCACGTGCAGCACGCCGTCGATCCGGAAGCGAATCCGCAGGCTGCGTTCTTGGGGCTCGATGTGAATGTCCGAGGCGCGCACGCGCAAGGCCTCTTCAAACACCGACGACAGCAGCTTGACCACCGGGGCGTCTTCGGTAGACACATTGCCCAGGCCCAGCATGTCGCCCAGGCGGCCTTCGGTGACGCTCAGTTCACTGGTCAGCTCTTTGGCCAGGCCAGCGATTTGGTCGGTGCGCTGGTAGCTGCGGTCGATGGCGGCCAGCAGCTTGGTTTCTGTCACCACCACCACTTCTACTTCGCGCTTGAGCAGGCGGCCCAGTTCGTCATAGGCGTTGATGTCGGTCGGGTCCGCCATCATCACCTTGTAGGTGACGCCGGTATCCTCCAGCACGGCAGAGCGCAGTCGGCGTGCCTGCACTTCAGGCAGCAGCTTGACCAACTCTGGCCTGAGGGTGCGCCCGCCGAGGTCCAAGAAAGGCATGCGCAACTGCTTGGCCAAGGCCTGCGACACCTGCTCCTCGGTGACCAGACCGTTGTCCACAATCATGCGGCCCAGCTTGCGACCGGTGCGGCGCTGTTCTTCCAGGGCCTGAGTGAGCTGTTCGGGCGAGAGCAGGCCTTCTTGGATCAGCAAGTCACCAAGGCGGACACGTTCCGGGCGGGCCATGAGCGAATTCCTGAAAGGGTCAGTGAAGGGCGGTGTCGGAGAGCCGTCGCCTCAAGGGCGAATGGCCGACCCGGAGGGCTGAGGCATGAGCGGCACGCTAGGCATGCCAACGGAGCGCGCACGGCTGTCGGACTCAGACTCCGGCCATTGCTCGTTGCGAATCACCGTGGGCTTCATCAAGATGACCAGTTCGCGCTTGCGATCCACCTTTGCTTTTTGGCCAAACAGGTTGCCCAAGAGCGGCACATTGCCCAAGAACGGCAAGGCCGACTTGTCGAATTTTTGGTTGTGCGTCATCAGGCCGCCAATGGCGACGATTTGGCCGTCGCGCACCCGCACAATGCTGTCGGTTTCATTGACCGCACTGGTCGCCAACGGCAGCTTGTACTGGCCCAGCGAGCCCAGGTCCACATTCTTTTGGCGCTCGCTGACCACGCTGATGCTGGGGTGCACGTGCAAGATGACATTGCCTTGGTCGTCGATCTGCGGCGTCACATCCAGCGCAATGCCCGAGAAGAAGGGCTGCAGCGTGACGGTGGGCGAACTGGTGGAGCTGGTGGCGGTGGACGAGGTGTTGCTGGACACCCCGGTGATGTAGAGCTCGTCGGTACCAACCTTGAGCACGGCCTTCTGATTGTTCAGCGTGGCAATGCGCGGGCTGGAGAGCACTTGCACGTCGCCCTGCGTTTCCAAGAAGTTGAGCATGGCGGCAAAGTTAGTGGCCTGGAAAGCCAAGCCATAGATGCCGCCGCCAGCCGTACCGGGCTTGAGGGTGCTGCCCGGCGTGGCGGTGTTGGTACCATCGCTCAGGTCGCCGGTGTTGCCCAACACGGCGCTTGGGGCCGCCGTGCCAAAGCTGATTTTGCCGCTGCCCAGCGACCCAAACGCAGCCCAGTTGACGCCTTGCTGGGAGTCGTTGGAGAGCGCCACATCAACGATCTTGGCTTCGATCATCACCTGGCGCTCGATGTTGACCTGCACCGCGCTGAGGTAGGACTCCACCTGGCGCAACTCACTGGGGGTGGCCTTGACCACCACCACACCGGCCGCAGGGTTGAGCACGACTTGGCGACCATTGGCGCTGCCGACCAAAGCCGTCAAGGAGGCTTGCACTTCACGCCAGAAGTCGGCGTCCGAGGTGGTGCGAACATGGGACGAATCTTCTGCCCGAGAGCCCACACCGCCGCCGTTGCCGCCACCGCCTGCCGCACTGTTGCCGCCTTGCCCCTGGCCGCCTGCGCCCGCACCGGCCTGGGTGATGGAACTCGACGACACCCGAATGTCCGACGCACCTTGGCGCCGACCGGGCAGATAGTTGATGCGGTAGAGCCGGGTCTGCACCGCGTTCGAGAAGACGGTGATGCGATTGCCTTGGACTTTGTAGTCATAGCCGTAGAGGTCACGCAGCGACATCAGTGCCTCCATCACGGTGGTGTCGCGCAAGGACAGCGACACCGTGCCCGTGACCTCGGGCGAGACCAGCATGTTGTAGCGGGTGTTGGACACCAACTGCGCGAACACGGCAGCAGCCGGGGCGTTGTTCATGGTGATATCAAAGCGCGGCGTGGCCTCCAGTGCGGGGTCTGAGGCGACGGGCGCGGCCGCGAGTTGCAGCGGTGGGGGCAGACCCGTGTTTGCAGGCTGCGCCGCCATCACCATAGAAGCGGCCAGGGATGCGGCCAGCACAAACGGGCGGAAGGTGTGGGTGTTCATGGTGTCTCCAGGGCGAGGGCGACCTGCGTCAAAGATGAGTTGTCGGCTTCAGCCGTGGGCGCGCTGCGCCACTGCGGCAAGGCCATGGGATAAGCGTGGGTGACAGGCGGCACCACTTTGGCCGTGACGGTGGGCTGAGCAGGTGTCCACCGAGGGCCTGCCCAAACCCGTGGTGAGGGGCTTGCGGCCGCCCGTGCAAATGTGCGTGGCACGACGGCTTGAGGCTCCAAAGCCGCGATGCGCAACAAGGGCTTGGCGCGGCTGGCCCACTGGCTGCTGTGCGCGCCCGGCAGGCTCCAGGTGGTGACGCCTAGCGGGTTGCCGCCACCGTGGGACTGGTTGTTGGCCCGCCGCGCGCGCTGATGCCGGCATAGACCTCGGGCCTGTTACCGGCGACGTATTTCGCGCGGCAGCGAGCTCCTGGAAAGCGGACTTGGCGGCGCCTGTTCAGCTGCTGGGAAGACGGCGTCGAAGCGCTGGCCGGCGTCAGGCCGGAACTGTAGCCGACGCCTCTGAGGAACGCTGTACAGGGCTTGGGCTGGTGGACCAAGCCGCCACCCAGACGCCCAAGGGGTTTGGTTCCGACCGGGCCTTCGGCCTGCCAGCGCCTGGGGCACTGCCGACCTTGTCGGCGCTTGGGGCCGTCTGGGGCAGCACCTGCACGATGCGGCGCATGTCGTCGAGGATCTGGCGCATGCGCAACAGGCTTGCTGGGCGTAGGCCGGTCAGGAAAGCCTCGGCACTAGCCCCGCGCCCAGGGGCGCACCGTGGGGCGCGGCTGCGGCGGCGCAGGCTGCCAGGCCATCTTCATGGGGGCCATGCCAGACAACGATTGAATCGGTGGCTGTGCCTGTGCTTGCTTGACGGCCGCAGGCCGTGCGGGAGGGTTCGACGGCGGTGGCGCGGTCAGCTCAGGCGCTGGGGTCGGCGGCAGCACCCGCGACGCTGGGGCGGCTTGCCTTGCGGGCAGGGCGACCCAGCGGAAACGTATCAGGGGCTGAGTGAGGCTCCAGCGCCCCCCTGCGGGGCCAGCGGGGGCAAGGGCAAGCCTGCATTGGCTGCAGCAGAACGACGGGCCGGTTTGCGGGGCTCGTCCAGCGGGCCCAACTTCAGGCTGGCCTGGGCTGGCGACTGTCCAGCACCTCGACGCCCGCCAGGGTCCAACGCTCTCGTCCGGCGGGGCCTCGCACCATCAGACCATGGGCGTCAATGTGGGTGACTTCATAGCTGCCCAGCTTGCCGCCCACTTTCAATCGCTGTCTCGTCAGCGATGGCATTAGCCGCTACTCCTTCACTGGGCGCTTACCAGAAGACTGCAAGGCCGGGTGGTGCTGCCGGTGCCGGATGCGCGGGCTCTATAGTCGCCACAGCGGCGGCCAGAGCCAAGGCTTCTTGAGACTTGGCCGAGGCTGTCTCTTCTCTGCCACCGCCCAAGGGGCGGGTCGGGTCCAGCAAGGCCGCGCCTGCGGTGCGCGGGTCCGCCAGGAAGAGCAAGGCCAGGGCGATGACGGCGGGGGATGAGGGCGATCGCATGCTTAGATCTCCAACCAACTGTGATCCAGGCTCAGGGTGTAGAGCGTCAGAGTCAGCGTGGCTTTGGGATGGGCTTGGACCTGGAAGCTCATGCCACCACGCAGCACGCGTTGCGGCAGGGCTTCAAGGTTCTGCACATAGGCACTCAAGTCGGCATAGCTGCCCTCGAGCGTGATCTCGATGCCATGACGCCAGAGGCCAGGGCCAGAGACCTCGGGCAGACTGGCGACTGGGCTGGCTGGCGCGCTGGCGGCAGAAGCCGCCCCAGGCACGGCCACGGTGGCCTGCTGAACAGCGCGCAGGGTCACCTCGCTGCGACCCAATGACTTGACGCTGCGCACCTGAAGGCGGCTGCAGCCTGCTTGGCCGTTGGCACAAGGGCTGCGCTGCAGAAGTTGTTGCAGCAGCGGCAGCATTTGCTGGGCACTCACCACGCCTTGCTGTTTGTCATGCAGTGCCGCTTCAGCGTCGGTGAGTCGCTTGCGGACCTCTTCCACCTGCAGGGCCTTGGATTGCTCCAGCGTGCGCAGTTCTTGCACCAGCTTGTCGATGTCGTTGGCGATGGTCTGGCGCTGATCCTTCCACTCGCTGACTTCAACCTGGTGGCTGCGAAAGCGCTTAAAGGCGCCGTCAAGCCAGAAGCGATCAACCAGCATCACGCCGGCGGCCAGTACCGCCACGGTGATCATCAGGCGCTCGCGAAAGGGTCGGGCATCAAAACGACGGCCCAAGGTGGGCAGCACGGCCCATAAGGCGTCTGCTTTTTGGCGCAAGGCAGCGGTGTTCATCGTGCAGGCTCCTTGCTGTCTTGGCCTGACGCCGTGCGCAAGACAAATTCGGTGACTTTGGGCCCGGATTCGGCCCCTTCCGCCGCCAGCGTGCTGAGCTGCAACTGGGCAAATTGCCTACCTTTGAAGATGGGCTCAGCATGGAGCCGGCTCAGGTAGTCCGGCAGGGCCGAGGCTTCCAGCATGCGACCCTTGAGCTCAATGGATTGGCCATCCGGTGAAATGGCAAATCCCGTCAGCCACAGGGCGTTGTGGGACTGTTTGGCCAAGGCTTCAAAGTAGGCGGCATAAGACACCGCAGCGTCGCCGGCCGCACCGCCTTGCAAAGTGGCCTTGACCCGCGCCAAGGCCTGCTCGACCTGCCGCAGTTTGGCGGCTTCGATATCCACCTCTTGGCGTTGCGCCGCCACTTGCTCTTGGAGTGTCATGAGTTTGGCGCGGTGCTGTGCAAAGAGCTGCTGCTCTTTGGTGTCGATAACACCTGCCACGCTGGAGCAATACGTAACTT
>JAXHNT010000052.1:0-8475 GCA_034520165.1 Ideonella sp. | reverse complement strand
AGTTACGTATTGCTCAGGCCCAGCCGCATGTGTGGCGGGCGTGCCCACCACCCACGCGTCGGCACTGGCGCTGCCGCGCTGCATGGACAGCCACGGGTCGTCGCCGCCATCGCCTTGAGCCGCAATGCGCACCAGGCCGCCGGGCACCGCTTGCCAGCCGCCTTGGCCGTCCGACAACACAAACACGCGCAGCACCGCCGGGTGAGCGGCCAAGTGTCCACCGCGCCAGACGGGTGTTTCTGAGGGGCGCACGCGCGCCTGCAGGGTGTGGGCAGCCGGGTCGGCGCTGATGGCTTGCACCCACTCGGCGCGCGCGGCGGGGCTCAAGGCATCGGCCACTCTCGGCACAAAGCTGTGGGTGGTGCTGCTGGCCGTGAAGGTGGGCGCCACCACAAAGCCGCTCAAGTCGCCTTTAAAGGTCTGCCAAACGCTGCTCTCGCCACACCACCAAGCCTCGGAGGCCGGCAGGCTCAGGGTCTCGCCCAGCAAGCGCTCGGCCACGCCGGGCCAAAAGGCCGCCAAGCCGGGGCTCTCTAACCAACCGGCCCCTGGCGCATTGGCCACCACCACTTGGCCGCTGCGCATGGCTTGCAGCAGGCCGGGCACGCCCAAGGTTGAGTCAGCACGCAGCTCCAGCGGGTCCAAAAACTCGTCGTCCACCCGGCGCAGCACCACATGCACCGGCTCCAGCCCATGCAGGGTTTTGAGAAAGACGCGGTTGGCGCGCACGGTCAGGTCTGAGCCCTCCACCAAGGTCAGGCCCAGGTGGCGGGCCAAGAAGACCTGCTCGAAATAGGTTTCGTTGTGGCGACCGGGTGTCAGCAGCACCACGCGGCTGCGCTCACCGGCCGGGCTCAGGCGCAGCAGGCCTTGCATAAAGGCCCGATAAGCGCCATCCAGACGTTGCACCCGCAAGGCCTGCAAGCTGCCGGGAAACTGCGGCCCGACGATGGCACGGTTTTCCAGCAGATAACCCAGGCCTGAGGGAGCCTGCGTGCGCTGCGCCAGCACCCACCACTGGCCTTCGGGGCCGCGCGCCAAGTCCAGCGCCAAGACATGCAGGTGCACGCCACCCAAAGGCCGCACGCCATGCAAGGCCCGCAGGTATTGCGGATGCGCCAGCACCAGTTGGGGCGGCAGCAGCCCTTCATTGAGCAAGCGCCGCGGGCCGTAGACATCAGCCATGGCGGCGTTCATCAGCCTAGCGCGCTGCACCGCGCCACTGGAAATCTGCGCCCAATCCGCAGGGCTCAGCAGCATGGGCAGCAACTCCAGCGGCCAGGGGCGTGTGGCCTCGTCGCCATCACCAAAGACGTTGTAGCTGGCGCCGTCTTCACGCACACGGTGGCGCACCTGCGCGGCGCGCGCGTTCAGGCCTTCGGGCTGGGCCACGTCGCTGGCGGCAAAAAACTGCTGCCACAGCGGCGCCACAGCCGCCCCGTCTTGGCGCCACTCGCTGAAATGCTGAGGCAGGCCCGGCAGCACCCAAGGGTGCAGCCAAGCCAGCGCATCTTCAGCAGGTGGCGATAAGGACGACGGCGTGCTCATGCTCACATCATGCCCGCCTTCGAGCGGCGAGCTTGAAGGCGGCGGTGCAACGTGGCTCAATGGGACACAAGAAAGTCGCGGCTGATGCCCATGCCAAGGTCAGAGACTCTGTCCAAAAACTGGGTCAGGTAAGCGTGCAAGCCCGTGGCCAAAATCTCGTCAATGCGGCTGTAAGCCAACTCGGCCTGCAAGCGCCCGGCTCGGCGCAGGGTGTCTGCCGACTGGTCATTGGCCACCAGCTTCAGGTTCTCCAGCACGCCGTTCATGCACGCCGCCAGGGAGCGCGGCATGTCGGGGCGCAGGATCAGCAGCTCGGCCACCTTGTCGGGCTGGATGACGTTGCGATAAACCTTGCGATAAACCTCAAAGCCCGAGACCGAGCGCAAGAGCGACGACCAGTGATAGAAGTCGTACTCGCTGTCGTCCGTAACGGGTGCTGCAGCACCATGGGGCAGCAGGCCGGCTGCGGCTTCTGCTGCATGAAAGTCGCCCTTCAGGGCATGGAACTTCACGTCCAGCAAGCGCGCGGTGTTGTCAGCCCGCTCTAAGAAGGAGCCAATGCGCAAGAAGTGAAAGGCCTCGTCTTGCAACATGGTGCCCACGGTCACCCCACGCGACAGGTGCGAGCGGAACTTGACCCACTCAAACAAGGCGGAGGGGTCGCGGCCGAGTTGGCCGTCGGCCAGCAAGCGGTTGAACTCCAGCCAGGTTTGGTTGGTGGTCTCCCACACCTCGGTGGTGAGGGTGCCGCGCACGGCGCGGGCGTTCTCGCGGGCCGCCTTCAGGCAGTTGAGGATGGAGGATGGGTTGCGCTCGTCGCGCACCATGAACTCGGTGACATCGCGGGCGTTGACGGTGCTGTAACGCTGGGCATAAGGCCCGGTGAGTTCAGAAATACTCAGCACGCCCTGCCAGCCCAGCTCGGCGCTCTCGGCCGACTGCGGCAGCAGCGAAGTCTGCACATTGACATCCAACATGCGGGCGGTGTTTTCAGCGCGCTCGATGTAGCGCGACATCCAGAACAAATGGTCTGCGGTTCTTGACAACATACTTTTTCTCCTTGAGCCGCTGACTCAGTCTTCCAACACCCAGGTGTCTTTGGTGCCACCGCCTTGGCTGGAGTTGACCACCAGAGAGCCTTCTTTCAGGGCCACGCGGGTCAGGCCGCCGGGCACCATCTGCACGGTTTTGCCTGAGAGCACAAAGGGCCGCAGGTCGATGTGGCGCGGCGCAATGCCGGCCTCCACAAACGTGGGGCAAGTGGACAGCGACAGCGTGGGCTGGGCAATGTAGTTGGAGGGGTTGGCCAGCAACTGCACGCGGAACTCGGCAATCTCAGCCTTGGTGGCGGCCGGGCCCACCAACATGCCGTATCCGCCGGCGCCGTGCACTTCCTTGACCACCAGCTCGCCCAGGTGGTCTAGCACGTACTGCAAGTCTTTGCTGTCGCGGCACAGGTAGGTGGGCACGTTGTTCAAGATGGGCTTCTCGCCCAGGTAAAACTCGATCATCTTGGGCACATAGGGGTAGATGGACTTGTCGTCGGCAATGCCCGTGCCCACCGCATTTGCCAGGGTGACATTGCCCGCTTTGTAGGCGCGCAGCAGGCCCGCGCAGCCCAGGCGAGAGTCGGGGCGGAAGACTTCTGGGTCCAAGAAGTCGTCGTCCACACGCCGGTAAATCACGTCAATGCGGCGCGGGCCGCGCGTGGTGCGCATGAACACAAAGTCGTCTTTGACGAAGAGGTCTTGGCCTTCCACCAACTCCACGCCCATTTGCTGGGCCAAGAAGGCGTGCTCAAAGTAGGCTGAGTTGTGCATGCCCGGTGTCAGCACCACCACGGTGGGCTCGTTCACGCCGCCCGGGGCCACGCTGCGCAGGCTATCGAGCAGCAAGTCGGGGTAATGCGCCACGGGCGCAATGCGGTGCTCAGAGAACAAATCGGGGAAGAGCCGCATGGTCATTTTGCGGTTCTCCAGCATGTAGCTCACGCCGCTGGGCACCCGCAGGTTGTCTTCCAGCACAAAGTAGCTGCCGCTGCCGTCGGGGTTGGCGGCCCGCACGATGTCGATGCCGGCAATGTGCGAATACACGCCGCCCGGCACATCCACACCCATCATCTCGGGCCTGAACTGCGCGTTACGGGTGATCTGCTCTTCAGGCACGATGCCGGCCTTGAGGATCTCTTGGCCGTGATAGATGTCGTGGATGAAGCGGTTCAGCGCGGTGACGCGCTGTCGCAGGCCCTTTTCCATCTCGCGCCATTCATGGGCGGGGATGATGCGCGGGATCAGGTCAAAGGGAATCAGCCGCTCGGTGCCCTCGCCCGCGTCTTTGTCGCCATACACGGCAAAGGTGATGCCGACGCGACGGAAGATCAGCTCGGCTTCTTCGCGCCGAGCGCGCATCACGTCGCGCTCTTGTCGGCCCAGCCAGCGGTCGTAGGTGCGGTAATGGTCGCGAACCGAGGTGCTGGTCGCGTGCATTTCGTCAAAGCTTGGTCTCATGGTGCGGTCTCCTGCCCGATTGACTGTAGCAACATCCGAGCCACATTCCCCCGAGGGCACACCCTAAAGGTGCATGAGGCCAAGCTGTCCCCTTGTCTCAGGGTTCCGAGCGCCAATGCCAATAGCGCTTATGCACCACCCGAGTGCAAGCCTCACCGTCTGCGCCCCAAACCCAGGCGCCACAGTGGTCGCTGCGCACCACGCTGATGCCGGCCTGGGCATAGCGGGCCAGCACCGCAGGGTGTGGGTGTCCAAAGCGGCTGCGGTAGGCCACCTGAATGACCGCCACGCGCGGGCTCACCGCCTGCAAGAAAGCGGCGGTTGACGAGGTTTGGCTGCCGTGATGCGGCACGACCAGCACCTCGGCGGGCAGCAAGTGGGGGCTGTTCGCCACGAGCAGCGCTTCCTGCTCAGCCTCGATGTCGCCCGTGAGCAGCGCGCTGCGGCCTTGGGCGTCGGTCACTTTCAACACACAGCTCAAGGTGTTGGGGCGGGCTTGTGGCGCGGGGGGGCCAGGCGGCGGGTGCAGCACCTCAAAGCGCACACCGTCCCACAGCCAGTGTTGGCCCGCCTCGCAGGGCAGGTGGCGCGGGGCTTTGCGGCGCAGCCCGTGGCCAGGCTCCAGGCTGCTGCGCATGTGCAGCACAGGCAGGCCCTCCAACACCGCATCCGCCCCGCCCACATGGTCGGTGTCGCGGTGGCTCAGCATCAACTCGTCAAGCTGCCGGACACCTTGGGCCCGCAACAGCGGCAAGACGATGCGCTGGCCCGCGTCAGCGTCTCGTGCGAACTTGGGGCCGGTGTCGTGCAAAAGCGCATGCTGGGCGGTTCGCACCAGCACCGCACTGCCCTGCCCCACGTCCAAAGCCAGCAGTTCAAACTGGCCGGGCGCAGGTTTGCTAACCGGGGGCATCAAGAGCGGCAGCATCAGCAAGCCTGCGCCCACACGCCGGGGCCAGGCACCGGGCCACACCACGCCCAGCGCACCCACCAAACCCAAGCCCACCGCCCACCAAGGCGCATCGGCCGCCACCCAGCCCGCGCCGCCCCACTGCGCCAAATGCTCCAAAGCCCACAGCATGGGCGCCACAGCCCAGGCCGCCAGGCTCCAAAAGCCCGGCCACAGCATGCCCAGCAAGGCCAAGGGGGTGACCACCAGCGTCACCCACGGCACGGCCACAAGATTGGCCACAAAGCCCACCAGCGAGACCTGGTTGAACAAGATCAGCGACAAGGGCGCCAAGCCCAAAGAAGCGACCCATTGCGTGTGCCAAGCTTGGGCCACGCTGTGGTGCAGGCGCTGTGCCCAGCCGCGCGCAGGCTCCGGCGGCGGCTCGGCCCCGGTGTCGGCCAAAGGTGGCGGCTCGGGCGAGGACAACATCAACAAACACACCGCCCCAAACGAGAGCCAAAAGCCCGGAGCCAGCAGCGCCCACGGGTCCCACATCACCACGCCCACCGCCACCCACAGTGCTAAGAGCCAGCCCGGCCAGTTCAGGCCCAGGCTTCTGAGGCCCGCGCCCAAGGCCAACATGCCCACCGTGCGCTGTGCCGGCACACCCCAGCCCGCCAGCAAGGCATAGCCCAAAGCCAACAGCACACCGCCCCAACGCGCGGCCAGCGGCGCGGGCCACCACAGGCAAAGGCGAGCGCTGCGGCGCCACAGCCAGCCCACCGCGCGCGAGGCCAACCAGGCGAACAGGGTGATGTGCAGGCCGCTGATGCTGATGAGGTGGGCAATGCCGGTGCGCCGAAAGACCTCCCACTGCGGGCCTTCGATGGCGGCTTGGTCGCCCACGCTCAGGGCAGCCAGCACGGCGGCGGCCTGGGCGTCGGGCACAGCCAGCAGCACCCGGTCGCGCAGGGCTTGGCGGGCCTGCTCGATGGGCGCGTCCCACAGCCTGGCGGCGGCTAAACGCTGGGCGGGCACAGCCGCTTGGGCACGCACCGCACCCACCGCCCCCAACTGGCGCTCAAACAACCACAGCTCGGCATCAAAGCCGCCGGGGTTCAACACGCCGTGCGGGCGCTTCAAGCGCACCGGCAACTGCCAACGCTCCCCCGCCTGCAAGGCCTCGGGCGGGCCTGCCAGCAAAGCGTCTTCTTGCCAGCCACGCCGCCAAGTCAGCCACAGGCGCTTTGGCACCTGCACCGAAGTTAAGGGGGCCGCAAGCGGCTTGGCCTGCGCCACCTCAAACACAAACTGCACACCGTCGGCGGTGACTTGGGGCATGTCCACCACGCGGCCCACCAACAGCAGTTCCTGGCCTTCCAGCTCGGGTTGCAGCGCAGCTTGCAAACGGGCGCTGGCACGGGCGTCGGTTTGGCCCCAGGCCAGCAAGGCTGCTCCCAACGCCATGCACCCCACCGCCAACAGGCGAGCGCTTGGGCTGCGCCACCGAGGCCATGCCCACAGCGCGAGCAACCAAAGCAAAACACCCGCAGCCATGCCGGCCTGCGCCCAAAGCACAGGCCAGCAGCGCGCCTGGGTCAGTTGAGCTAAACAACCACCCAGTGCTGCCAGCGCGACCAGGGAGAGCACCCATGGCCATCTGTTAGGCATCCCCCAGTGTAGGATGCCTGACTTTGAAATTTCCCCTTGGAGAAACCCCATGTCTGTTGCTGCTCGCCTGAAGGAATTGGGCATTGAGCTTCCGCCCATCGCCATCCCTGCTGCGGCTTATGTGCCCTTTGTTCAGACCGGCAATCTGGTGTTTTTGTCTGGCCACATCGCCAAGAAAGACGGTAAGCCCTGGGTCGGCCAGTTGGGCCTGACCATCGCCACCGAAGAAGGCAAGGCCGCTGCCCGCGCCATTGCCATTGACCTGCTTGGCACGCTGCAAGCCGCCTGCGGCGACCTGGACCGTGTGGCCCGCGTCGTCAAGGTGATGAGCTTGGTCAACTCCACCTCCACCTTCACCGAGCAACACTTGGTGACGAATGGCTGCTCGGAACTGCTGGGCGAGGTGTTTGGCCCCACCGTGGGCGCCCATGCCCGCAGCGCTTTTGGCGTGGCGCAGATCCCCATGGGCGCCTGCGTTGAGATTGAGCTGATCGCCGAACTCAAGGCCGACTGAGCATGCGCCTGCCCTCGTCCCGCCTCGTTTTGCTCGGCATCACCGCAGCCGCCTGGGGCGCGGTGGGGGCCGCCTTGGTATCGCAGTTTCACTTCGATATGCAGCCTTGCCCCTGGTGCACGCTGCAGCGATTGATCTTCTTGGTGATTGGCGCGCTCACGGCCCTTGCGGCCCTGGTGCCTACAGGGGGTGTGCGCAAAGCGCTGGCCTGGCTGGCCACGCTGATGGCGGCCTGCGGCGTGGCCGCAGCCCTGTGGCAGCACAAGGTGGCCGCGCTGGACACCATGGGCTGCGCCCAAACCTTGGCCGACAAAATCCTCTCCAAGCTGGGTCTGTTTGACCTGGCCCCGGATGTGTTTGCGCCCACGGCCTCGTGCGCCGAAGCCTCGGTGGACCTGCTGGGCGTGCCTTACGCCCTGTGGAGCTTGGCCTTGTTTGCCTTGCTGGGCCTGAGCACTACCACCCTGGCCCTGCGCCGCCATGACTGAACCCAAGACCGACTTCATTGAGGTGATCGACGGGGCCTTGAGCGCCGACTTCTGCCAAGCGCTGTTGGACGCCTTTGAGACCAGCCCGCACCGTGTGACGGGCCAAACCGGCGCAGGGGTGGACGAGAGCAAAAAGATCAGCACCGATCTCTACCTCAACCAACACCCCGAGTGGCGCCCAGCGCTGCAAGAGATCCAGAAGGCCACCACCTGGCATTTGACGGAGTACTTCAAGCGCCACCACTTTGCGCTGATCGCGCCGATGGCATTGACGGTGCAACACCCCGAGACAGGCGAGCCCACCGCGCTGACCCACGACAACTTCGACAGCGTGGGCGCGCCCCAGGCCATGGACCTGATGCGCACGCTCTACCGCCTGGGGCCGATCCAGATGCAGAAGTACCCGCAGGGCAAAGGCAACTACAACTACTGGCACTGCGAGCACTACCCCGATAACGTCCGTTGTGAGACGCTGCACCGCAGCCTGCTGTTCATGTTCTACCTGAACGACGTGGCTGAAGGCGGCGAGACCGACTTCTACTACCAGCAGCGCAGCATCCAGCCCACCACCGGCCGCATGGTCATCGCGCCCGCCTACTTCACCCACACCCATCGGGGGCGCGTGCCCATTTCGGGCGACAAGTACATCCTCACCAGTTGGGTGCTGTTGAATCGGGCGGAGGCTTTGTATGGCTGAGGCCCGGGCGACTGTGCCCGGTTCGACCTCCTTCACGCCATGTTTGCGTCCCCTCACGCCCAGGATTTTCAGCACGCCAAGAGCTGCTTTCAGGCGGTGCGCTGGGGCGCCGAGCCGAGGAGGTCGACAGCGCATGAGGGTACGACGGGGCTTGCGTA
>JAXHNT010000002.1:0-36584 GCA_034520165.1 Ideonella sp. | reverse complement strand
AGGCTTAGGGGCACCACCCGAGCCGCCGTGGCTCAGGCCCATGCGCTGCATGGCAAACAAGATGCGGCGTTGCACCGGCTTGGCGCCATCGCAGACATCGGGCAAGGCCCGGCCCTTGACCACGCTCAGCGCGTACTCCAGGTAAGCCCGCTCGGCATAGTGGGCCAGGGTCACCGTGTTGTCGTCACCGCCTCCGGAGGGAGGGGCAAAACTCAAGGGGGTTTGTTCCATTGTTCAGTTCATCAGCGGTCTTCCGCACACCCACACCATCAGCGCAAAGCGGCATTCGGGGGGACGGTGTTGGAGACCAAGTTCATGGTTTTAACGTTGCGCTGCTGACGTTGCTGCAGCAGCTCCCAATAGATTTCAAGCACCAAGTGCACATGGGCCTCGGTTTCGGCAAAGGGCGGCACCTTGCCGCCGTGGCGGCGCACCTTGCCCTCACCGGCATTCCAGGCTGCCAGTGCCGGTGCAATGCCGCCCATGCGGCGCGACAAATCAGCCAGCATGCGCGCGCCCGTCATGATGTTGCTGCGCGGGTCGCGCAGGCGCTCTTCCACCGGGCGGGCAGCGCGCTCGGCCTTGGTGGCATAGCGCTCGCCGGTGTCGGGGGTGATTTGCATCAGGCCGATGGCGCCCTTGGGTGACACCAAATCGGGCTTGAAGCCCGACTCCACCGCGATCAACGCTTGCATCAACTCCACATCTACCCCAGTGGCGGCTTCGGCCTCACGCAGTGTGGGCAAGAGTGCCTTCACCTCTGGCGCAAAGGCCAGCCATGTCAACAAGGCTTGGCGCGAGGCCACTTTGCCGGGCACCCGACCCACGTCTTCCGTCCCCTGGCGCAAAACCAGGGTGTAGCGGCTGTCTACCTTCTTGGTCGAAAAGTGGGCCACGCCTTGGGCATCCACATAGCCCCACAGCGGCTGCTCGGCCGCACGCGCACTCATGCACAGCAAGCCGATCAGGCTGGCCAGCAGCGGTGCGCGGCACCACATCATGCAAGCGCTTCCTCTTGGCCCATGGCGCGGCGGGCTTGGTACTCGCGGTCGAGCAAGCTCATGACGATCAGGTCGTCATAGCCGTCGGCACCCTCCGTCTGCACCCGCACGCTCTCGCGCAGGCGGCCCTCTTGCACAAAGCCTTCGCTCAGGTACAGATGCTGGGCGCGGGTGTTCAGGCCTTTGACATCCAACCAAAAGCGGTGCGCTTTAAAGTCTGAGAACGCCATGCGCTTGAGCACCCGCACAGCAGCACGCCCCAAACCCTGGCCTTTGGGCTGCAGCACCAGGCGCTTGAGCTCGACACTGCCGTGCGGGTTGCGGCAGCCTTGCAAGATGACAAAGCCTTGTCGCTCGCTGCCCTCGCCCGCCTCGATGATGAAGTGGCGAAAGTCTGGGAAGCGAATGCCGCCTTCGTGCTGGGTGCGGTCCCAGGGCGTGATGAAGGGCAAATTGCGCGCATCGTGTTCGATCTCGACCACAGCATCAAGATCGGACAGCAGTGTGGGGCGCAGGCGGATGGGCATGGTCAGATGTCCACCTCCACGGCGTCGCCGTGCAGCTCCATCAGGTCGCGGCGGGCTTGGGCTTCGCCCTTGCCCATCAGCTTGCCCATGGAGTCCACGGTGCTCGCAAAATCAAGCTGGCCATACTGCACTTGCAGCAGGCGGCGGGTGTCGGGGTTGAGCGTGGTGTCCCACAACTGCTCGGCACTCATCTCACCCAGGCCTTTGAAGCGGCCAATGCTCCATGAGCCTTCTTTCAAGCCTTCTTTGCGCAGCTTGTCCAGCGCGGCATCACGCTCGCCGTCGTCCAGCGCATAAATTTTGGCGGCGGGCTTTTTGCCCCGCGCGGGGGCGTCCACCCGGTAGAGCGGGGGCTTGGCCACATAAACATGGCCCGTCTCGATCAGGCGCGGGAAATGGCGGAAGAACAGCGTCAGCAGCAGCACCTGAATGTGCGAGCCGTCCACGTCCGCGTCTGACAAGATGCAGATCTTGCCGTAGCGCAGACCCGACAAATCGGCCGCGTCGGTGGCACCGTGCGGGTCCACGCCGATGGCCACCGAGATGTCGTGAATCTCGTTGTTCTTGAACAGCAGGTCGCGCTCGACCTCCCAGCTGTTCAGCACCTTGCCACGCAAGGGCAAGATGGCCTGCGTCTCTTTGTTGCGGCCCATCTTGGCGCTGCCACCGGCCGAGTCGCCCTCCACCAAAAACAACTCGTTGAGCTGGGTGTCTTTGCTTTCGCAGTCGGTCAGCTTGCCGGGCAGCACGGCCACGCCGGAACCCTTGCGCTTCTCCACTTTTTGGCTGGCGCGCTGGCGGGTTTGCGCCTGCTTGATCACCAACTCGGCCAGCTTTTTGCCATGCTCCACATGCTGAGAGAGCCACAGCTCCAGCGCCGGCTTCACATAGGCCGACACCAAGCGCAGCGCATCACGGCTGTTCAGCCGCTCTTTGGTTTGGCCTTGGAATTGCGGGTCCAGCACCTTGGCGCTCAGCACAAAGCTGGCCCGAGAGAACACATCCTCGGGCATCAGCTTCACGCCCTTGGGCAGCAGCGAATGCAGTTCGATAAAGCCCTTGATGGCGCCAAACAAGCCGTCTTTGAGGCCGGCCTCATGCGTGCCGCCCGCCACCGTGGGGATCAGGTTGACATAGCTCTCGCGCAGCAGGGTGCCTTCTTCGGTGAAGCCCACGCACCAAGCCGCGCCCTCGCCTTCGGCGAAGTTTTCGTCTTCACCGCTGCCCGCGTAGTGCTCGCCCTCGAAGAGCGGGATCATCGGGTCAGCGGGCAGCGACTGCTGCAGGTAGTCGCGCAAGCCGCCTTTATAGAGCCAGGTTTGGACGTCGCCCGTCTTTTCGGTCGTGAGGGTGACCGTCACACCGGGCATCAGTACCGCCTTGCTGCGCAGCAGATGCATCAGTTCATGGCGGGGCAGCTCTGCGCTTTCAAAATACTTAGGGTCGGGCCACACGCGCACCGACGTGCCCTTTTTGCGCTCGCCAGCCACTGCAGGGCGCACTGTCAAGGGCTCGATCACGTCGCCGCCCGAGAAGGCCAGCGCCGCCGCTTGGCCGTCGCGCCACACGGCCACTTGCAGGCGCTTGGCCAAGGCGTTGGTCACGCTCACACCCACGCCATGCAAGCCACCTGAAAAGCTGTAGGCGCCGCCCGAGCCTTTGTCGAACTTGCCGCCAGCGTGCAGGCGGGTGAAGACGATCTCCACCACCGGCACCTTTTCTTCGGGGTGCAGGCCAAAGGGAATGCCGCGGCCGTCGTCGTCCACGCTCACCGAGCCATCGGCATGCAGGGTCACCGCAATGCGCTTGCCATGACCTGCCAGGGCTTCGTCGGCGGCGTTGTCGATGGCCTCTTGCACGATGTGCAAGGGGTTGTCGGTGCGGGTGTACATGCCGGGCCGCTGCTTGACGGGCTCCAGGCCTTTGAGAACGCGGATAGAGGCTTCGCCGTAGGTCGGCTCAATGGGTGCAGATCGGGTTGCCATGGCGGGGGATTGTAGGAAGCAGCCCAGCTTGCCAAGTGCAAGACAAGGGCGGAAAAGTCGGCTGTGTTTTCATACAGTCTACGTCAGGACCTCGCCCCAACTGTGCTCAACAGGCCGCAAAGTGGCTTGGGCATCGGCAGGACGGCCACTGTCGCACTCGCAGCAGCGCCCCCGCGCCGCATGGGCTAAAGTGCCCAGGATGCGCGCCACAACTCCACCTGCCCCTGCCACACTGTCGATGTTCCAAGTGCTGCTGTGCGGCGCGGCCATCGTCACCCTGTCCATGGGTATTCGGCACGGATTTGGCTTGTGGTTGGCCCCCATCACCACCGAGCGCGGCTGGACCCGTGAGACTTTTGCCTTTGCGCTGGCGATTCAAAACCTGGCTTGGGGCGCGGCGGGTCCGGTGGCTG
Source organism: Ideonella sp. (assembly GCA_034520165.1). GTDB lineage: Bacteria > Pseudomonadota > Gammaproteobacteria > Burkholderiales > Burkholderiaceae_C > Ideonella. The sequence continues at coordinate 32,658 of JAXHNT010000002.1, read as the reverse complement.
GCATGTTGGCAGACCGCTTTGGCGCCTTTCGGGTCCTGATCATCGGGGCGCTGATGTATGCCGGGGGCTTGGTTTTGATGGGACTGGCCACCTCCGGGCTGGCCTTTACCGGTAGCGCTGGGGTGCTGCTGGGCATGGCGCAGTCGGGCACCACCTATGCGGTGATCTACGGTGTGATTGGCCGCAATGTGGCACCCGACAAGCGCTCTTGGGCCATGGGGGTGGCCGCTGCGGCAGGCTCCTTCGGCCAGTTTTTGATGGTGCCGGTGGAAAGCTGGCTGATCGGCTATGCGGGCTGGCAAAACGCGCTGTTTGTGCTGGGTTGCGCGGCGCTGTTCATCATCCCGCTGGCATTTGGCCTCAAAGAGCCGGCTCAGGCGGGTGGGTCGGGCCAGCCCAAGCAAAGCGTGGGCGCAGCCCTCAAGGAAGCCCTGGACAACCCAAGCTTCCGCTGGCTGACGGCCGGCTATTTTGTCTGCGGCTTTCAGGTGGTGTTCATTGCCATCCATATGCCGAGCTACCTCAAAGACAAAGGGATGGGCCCTGAGGTGGCCACAGCGGCGCTGATGCTGATTGGCCTGTTCAATGTGTTTGGTACTTACATTGCCGGGAGCCTGGGCCAGCGCATGCCCAAAAAGTACATCCTCTCCACCATTTACGCCTTGCGCTCGGTGGCCATCGTCATCTTCTTGTTTGCACCGCTCACTGCCTGGAGCGTCTATGTTTTTGCCTCGGTGATGGGCTTTTTGTGGCTCTCCACCGTACCGCCCACCAATGCCATCGTGGCGCAGATTTTTGGCGTGCAGTACATGTCCATGCTAGGCGGCTTGGTGTTTTTCAGCCACCAAATCGGCTCGTTTGCCGGCGTGTGGCTGGGCGGTTTGCTCTATGACGCCACCGGCAGCTATGACATCGTCTGGTGGATCTCGGTGGCCCTCGGTGTGTTCGCCGCTTTGGCTAATTTGCCGGTCCGTGAAGCAGCGCTGCAGCGTGTGCCTGCCGCCGCATGAGCTCCACCATGCCGAACACCCCACCAAGCCAGGGCCGCCGCTGGCCAGCGGTGCTGGTGTGGGCCGCCATCGCCGCCGCCTTGCTGCTGGTGGCCCAGGCTTATCTCAGCCCTCACTTGGTGGTGGACTTGGCCAATCTTGTCTGGAGTTGCTTTTGAGCTTGAGTGATGTAGTGCAACCCGCGGGCCACGGCGCGGGCGCCGCGCCCTCCCCCTGGGTGATGCGCTGGGCGCATCTGGCACCGCAAGGCTCGAACGTCTTGGACTTGGCATGCGGCGCGGGCCGCCATGTGCGCCATTTCGCGGCGCTGGGCCACTCCGTCTTGGGCGTAGACCAAGACGACGTCGCTCTAGCCAGTCTGGCCCGCCTGCCCGAGTTACAAGGACGGGCACAGTTTTTGGCTGCCGACCTTGAAAACGCTCCCTGGCCTTTGGCGGGCCAACAGTTTGGTGTGGTGGTGGTCACCAATTACCTGTGGCGACCGCTGCTGCCAGCCATCGTGGCCGCCGTGGCCCCCGGCGGCGTGCTGCTTTACGAAACTTTTGCAAGCGGCCATGAACGCATCGGGAGGCCCTCTCGGCCCGACTTTTTGCTGCAAGCCGGAGAACTCCTGAGCGCCTGCGCCACCCTGCGCGTCATCGGCTACGAGGACGGCACCGTTGATCAGCCGCTGCGCGTCATTCAGCGCATCGCCGCGGTGCGCGAGGCCGAAGCTTCTTCTGGCAGTCTGGGTTGGCGCCTGGCCAAAGAGGCCTGCGCTGCGGGCTAAAATCAGCGATCCCGAAGGAACCCCCAATGAACCGGATTAAAGGCAGCATCCCGGCGCTCGTAACGCCCATGCAAGAAGACGGCAGCGTGGACTACGCCACCCTGAAGTCTCTGATTGACTGGCACATAGCCGAAGGCACCGACACCATCTGCGTGGTCGGCACCACGGGCGAATCGGCCACTGTCAGTGTTGAAGAGCACTGCGAGATCATTCGCGTGGCCGTTCAGCATGCGGCGGGCCGCTTGCCGATCATGGCGGGGGCCGGCGCCAACAGCACCGCCGAGGCCATCGAACTCACCAAGTTCGCCAAGCAGGTCGGCGCTGACGCCTCCTTGCAAGTTGTGCCCTACTACAACAAGCCCTCGCAAGAAGGCATGTACCGACACTTCAAAGCCATCGCCGAGGCGGTGGATCTGCCGGTAATGCTCTATAACGTGCCCGGCCGCACGGTGGCCGATATGCAGCACGACACCGTGCTGCGCTTGGCACAAGTGCCCGGCATTTTTGGCATCAAAGAGGCCACCGGCGATATCGAACGCGCCGCATGGCTCATCAAGCACGCCCCCCAGGGCTTCAAGATCTTCTCTGGCGACGACAACACTGCCGTCGCCCTGATGCTGCTGGGTGGCCACGGCAATATCAGCGTGACGGCCAATATCGCGCCGCGCCTGATGCACGAGCTGTGCCTTGCAGCCACCAGCGGTGAAATCCAGCAGGCCCGCGAGATCCACTTCCGGCTCCTGTCGCTGCACCGCGACCTCTTCTGTGAAGCCAGCCCTGCTCCCGCCAAATGGGCACTACACCGTTTGGGGCGCTGCCGCCCTACGGTACGCTTGCCCTTGGTCGAATTGACCGCAGCCGGACAAGCTACGGTTGAGGCGGCCCTCAAAGACTGTGGTCTGATCTGACCTTTCTCTCTCGCCCATTCACGGCCGGGCACTGCCCTGGCCCATCGGAGACGCAACAAGTGACCCAACCGACCGCCACCAAGCCTGTGCGCACCGCCCTTTTGGGCCTGACCCTTGCCCAGGTCTTGGCGCTGAGTGGCTGCTCCACCCTCACCGAGTTGACCTCCGGTGACCGCATTGACTACCGCAGCGGTGCTGCCAAGACCAACCCCTTGGAAGTGCCACCCGACCTGACCCCGCTGGCCAAGGACAGCCGCTACCTGCCGCAGGCAGGCGCCATCAGCGCCAACGCGCTGCAGCAAGGGGCGGGTAAACCAGCCGGCGTGAGCCAGTCAGTCGCCCTCAGCCAATCCGGCGATGTGCGCGTTGAGCGCACCGGCAACCAACGCTGGCTGGTCAGCAGCCGGTCTCCGGAACAACTATGGCCCCTGGTCAAACAATTCTGGCTGGATCGCGGCTTCACGCTCAGCGTCGAAACCCCAGAAGCAGGCGTGATGGAGACCGACTGGGCTGAAAACCGCGCCAAATTGCCCAACGACCTGATCCGCAACACCTTGGGCCGCTTGATCGACTCGCTCTACTCCACGGGCGAGCGCGACAAATTCCGCGTGCGCTTGGAGCGCAGCAAAGCGGGCACCGAAATCTATCTGAGCCACAAGGGCCTCGAAGAAGTGCTGACCGGCGAGCGTGAGCGTGATGGCTCCACCGCTTGGGCGCAGCGAGGCCCAGACGCCAACCTTGAAGCCGAGATGCTGACGCGCCTGATGATCAGCTTGGGCGTGCGTGAGGAAGCCGCGCGCACTGCCGTGGCTGCGACCGCCCCTACAGCCGCCAAAGCTCGGGTACTGGCGGGCGATGCCGCCGCCCTACAGTTGGATGACAGCATCGATCGCGCCTGGCGCCGGGTGGGCCTGGCCCTGGATCGTGGCGGCTTCACCGTCGAAGACCGAGACCGTGCTCAAGGCGTTTACTTTGTGCGCTTTGTCGATGCCAAAGAAGCCGCTAAGGACGACGGCTTCTTTGCCCGCCTCTTCAGCAGCAAAGACGCCGTGAACCCGCTGAGCCGTTATCGTATCGTCGTCACTGCAGACGGCAGCAATACCCGTGTCAGTGTGCAGAACAGCCAAGGACAGCCAGACAACTCAGCCAACGCCCAGAAGATTGTGGCTTTGCTGGTTGAAGAGCTGAAGCTCTGACGCTGCGATCAGCGCGCTCTGAATGCAGGGGCCTGTCGGCCCCTTTTTCATGCCCGCCCCACAGGGCTTTTGCGCCCTAAGGTCGGGGGGGCTCACCCCACCCCACAAAGCACAGACGCAAAAAAGCCGCCATGAGGCGGCTTTTTGAGCCCGGTACGGCCTGAACCGTACCGACATGCTAAGCAGCTTACTTGGCAGCAGAGGCAGCAGCGTCCATGACAGCCGAAGCAGCCATCGTAGCAGCCGAAGCAGCCTCGCCCACAGCAGTAGCGGCGGAAGCGGCAGCGTCAACAGCGGGGGCGGCAGCCGAAGCAGCCGTATCGGTAGCCGAAGCGGCCATGGAAGCAGCCGAAGCAGCCATGTCGGTGGCAACAGCCTCAGGCTTCTTGCCGCAAGCGGCCAAAGAAGCAACGGCGATCAGGGAAGCCAACAGGAGCGACTTGTTCATGGGAATCCTCAATATAGGTCGAACGTAAATACCAGCAATTTTGGAAGCCCGCTCTTTGGCGCGCCTCCTCCTCACAACTCACAGAGCAGTTAAGACCAGAAACGACACTGATCACCAGAGCTTGTGTCTCCAGCGAGGTACTGTCCTGAGCCTAGCCCATGATTATAGGCAAATTAGGGAACAACCCTATATCAGCATTCACGCCATGCGCACGGGATGCAGAATATGTTGCTAAACCGCATCAAAGCCTAGAGATCGACGCCAAAACTACCTCTTTGGCGACCGATTCACCCCCTGTCATCAAGGCTATTCAAGCCGGTGCAACCAACCGCTGCAGGCCCAATCATTGAGTAACTCAAAGGCATCGGGGCTCAAGGCCTCAAGCTCTTTGGCGCTGAGTTGCCGCTCATTGGCAAGACGCTGCATCAGACGTGCGTCTCTGCCACCCGCGCGGAAAGACTCTCCGTTGATATAGATGCAACGCGCATCAAACATCATGCGGGTGCGGGCATCCAGGCGAGCGCCCTGGCCGGGCTCAATGGGCTCTCCACCTGCGAACCAGACAATATCCTTAGGCTCGGTCAGCGTTTCGCCCAAAGCGCAATGCAGGCTGTGCATATCGTTCAGGGCGTCGATCACGGCCTTGGCGGCAAAAGTCTGCAAGGCTTCTGGGATCAGGCCGGGCTGGTCCGTAGCGCTTTGAGCCGGGTCGCGGTAATGCGGCTCTTGCTCGGGAGCTTCCAGCGCGTCAATCATGCGTTGCAGCACCTCACGCGCCGTCTGCGTGGGCGTGGGGGTGCGAAAGCCCACCGAGCAGGTCATGCAGTCCGCACTCTCGGCGATGCCGTCGTGGCCCCAGCGCGGTGGCACGTAGAGCATGTCACCGGGCTCAAGCACCCATTCCTCGGTGGGCTGAAAGTCAGCCAGCAATTTGACCGGCATACCAGGCACCAAGCTGTGGTCTTTGACAGGCCCCACGCGCCAGCGCCGCTGGCCGCTGACCTGCAGCAAAAACACGTCATAAGAGTCGGTGTGCGGCCCGACGCCGCCACCCGGAGTGGCGTAGGAGATCATTACATCATCCAGGCGCGCCTCGGGCACAAAGCGAAACTGCTGCAGCAACTCATGGGCCGCAGGCACATGCAAATCCAAGCCCTGCACCAGCAGCGTCCAATCGGGCTGCTTGGTCGATGGCAGTTGCCGCCGCCCAAATGGCCCGTGGCGCAGCTTCCAAGCACCGCCCTTGCGGGAGATCAAGCGCGACTCCACGTCTTCGCTACCTGCCAAATCAAACAGCGCACTGCGGGCCAGCGGTGGCTGCACACCGGGGATGGCCTGGCGGATCAGGCAGGGCTTTTTTTGCCAATAGCGGCGCATGAACTGCGCGGGCGAGAGGCCCCCCAGCAGGGGCAAAGGACGTGTGGGATCGATGCTCATGACGCCGATTGTCCACCGCCTTGTGCGATCATCCTTGGATGAACATCACTTCTCCCTGCGTGGTGACGCTCACTTGGGTGCTTTCTGACGCTCAAGGTCAGCTCATCGATGAATTGAACGACCCCGTAGAGTTCTTCTACGGCGGCGAAGACCTGCTCCCTAAGGTCGAAGAGGTCTTGCTGGGCCAGCAAGAGGGCTTTGAAGCCCATTTGCATTTGGAGCCGGAGCATGCCTTCGGCGACTACAGCCCCGAGCTGGTGTGCTTTGAAGAGCGCGCCCTCTTCCCCGAACAGATCGAAGCCGGCATGCAACTTGAAGGCCTGCCCGAGGGGGCGCAGAGCCCCGATATGCCGCAGGACCTGATCTACACCATCACCGAGGTTTACCCCACCCATGTGGTGCTGGACGCCAACCACCCCTTGGCGGGCATGGCACTGCGCATTGCGCTCAAAGTGTTGGAGGTGCGTGAGGCCACTGAGGACGAGCAAAGCGCCGGTTCAGTGAGCGAAACACCGCTCGCCCTGATGCGCGGAGCGCCGCCCGATGCATCACTGCACTGAGTCCTTGTGCCCCTAATGACTTCCCCAGTGAAGACGCCGTTGCGCCGCTTTGCCCGCGCACCCCTGCTGGCCGCAACCGCCTGCGCGTTGTGGGCCGGGCTGGCAGTGCGCGCGGCACCACCCGCGCCCTTACCTACCCCTGCAGTCGCGGTGCAAGCCGCCTCTGCCGCTGCGCTTTTTTTTTTTTTTTTTTTTTTTTTTTTTTTTTTTTTTTTTTTTTTTTTTTTTTTTTTTTTTTTTTTTTTTCAGAACTGCCCACGCCCACTGACGCGGCACCGCCGTCGTCGCTGGGCCAGCGCATCTACAGCCAAACCAAGCCGCGCCTGCTGCAGGTGCGCACACTGCTCAAAACCCAAGACAGCCAGTCCTCGGTCGGCTCCGGCTTTTTGGTCAGCAATGACGGCCACCTGATCACCAACTATCACGTGGTCAGCCAGTACGCGCTCAAGCCCGACCGGCATCGCTTGGTCTACGTTTCGGCCGATGGCCAACAAGGCCCGCTCGACCTATTGGCGGTGGATGTCATCCACGACCTGGCTCTGCTGAGACCCGCAGACCCCAAAGCGCTGACCGGGCGCGGTGCCATCAGCTTCAGGCCCAGCAGCTTGGCGCTGGAACGCGGCGCCCGCATGTTTGCCCTAGGCAACCCGCTCGATGTCGGCTTTGCTGTCAACGAGGGCGCCTTCAATGGCCCGGTCGAGCGCAGCTTCACCGAGACCCTGTTCTTTGGCGGTGCCATGAGCCCCGGCATGAGCGGCGGCCCGGCGCTGGACGAGCAAGGCCGCCTGGTGGGTGTGAACGTGGCCAAACGGCTGGACGGCGAGCAAGTCAGCTTTTTGATCCCCGCCAAATTTGCGGAAGGCCTGCTCAACAGTGGCCGCCAAAACAAGCCCATCACCACCCCTGCCTACCCACAGCTCACCGCGCAGCTTACGGCGCACCAACAGCACCTGACCGAACGCTTCATGGCCCAGCCCTGGCGCTCGGCGGGGCACAGCCGCTACACCATCCCGGTGCCTCAGGAAACCTTTATGCGCTGCTGGGGCCAGGGCGCAGGCAACAGTGGCAACCGGGGCTTGCAGTTCGAGCACACCAACTGCGAGATGGACAGCCGCTTGTTCATCAGTGGCAGCTTGGCCATCGGCCACATTGGCGTGCGCCACGAGGTCTATGACGGCAAGCGCATCGGCCCCTTGCGCTTTGCCGAACGCCACTCTGGCAGCTTTGGCAACGAGAACTTCGGCTTCAAGTCGGGCCAAACCACCGCACCACAGTGCACCGAGCGCACCGTCCGGGCGAGTGAAACCGCAAACGCCTTGCCCCTGCGGGCCGTGGTGTGCATCTCAGCCTATAAAAAACTGCCTGGGCTCTACCGCATGGGCGTGCTGGTGGCCACGCTGGACCAAAGCACGGGCGGCGTGCAAGGCCGCCTCGATGCGGTCGGCGTCAGCTTCGACAACGGCCTGAAACTGGCCCAACACTACATCAACGGATTCGGATGGATCGCCCCACAGAACGCGTCGCGCTGATCGAGGTGCTGGACCGTGACGGCCAAGTGCTGCGCACGGTCGATGTGCCCGCTTGGCCCATCAGCCTCGGCCGCAGCCTCAGCAATTTGGTGGTCTTAGACGACCCCCATGTGGCCGCCCACCATGCGCAGCTGGAACGCGCAGCGGATGGCACGGTGTTGCTGCGCGTGGGTGACACCCTCAATGGCGTGCGGCTTGGCCGCCAGCGCTTGGGCGCAGGGCGGCCAAGCCGCACTGCAAGGCGGGCTGGACACCCTCTCGTTAGGCCACAGCCGCATCCGCCTGCGTCTGGCGGAAACCCCGCTCAGCCCCGAGTTGGCCTTGAACACTGCCGACACCCCCCTGGCCGTGCTGGCGGGCCTGATGCTGGCCTTGGTGCTGATGGCGGTGGCCGAGCATTGGGTCTCTATCGACCCCGGTGGTGAGTGGACGCAATGGCTGGGCGTGGTGCTGGGCCTGCCCTTGGCCTTGGCGGGTTGGAGCTTGGTCTGGGCCTTGGCCTCCAAGCTCTTTCGGCATGGCTTTGACTTCCGGGGCCACCTGGCCACGGTGCTCAAGGTGCTGGTGCCGGTGCAAGTGGCCGAGCTACTGCTGCCCCAAGTGGCCGCCAGCCTGGACTGGCCGGTGCTGTGGCAGTCGGTGCACCTGATGACACCGCTGGCCTTGGCCGTTTTGGTGTGGCAACACGGCCAGCGCGTGCTGCCCAGCCGCAGTCGCACGGTCAGCCTGACGGTGGGCGCACTGACCCTGGCCGGTGTGGGTGTGACCGCCGTGATGCAGCACCAGCGCACCGAAAGCCTGAAACAAGCGCCTTACATGAGCACCCTGCCCCTGCCGGCGCTGCGCTGGCATGCCAGCGTGCCCTCTGAGCAGTTGATGGACGAAGCCCGCAGCCTGGAAGAAGGCCTCAAGGCCCGGGTGGCCAAGGCGCAGACCGACGACAGCGCCGACGAGCAGGAAGAAAACGAGGAGTAGCGCCTCACACGCCGGCCTGCGCCGCCTCCCGGCGGTTCGGCTTGTGCCCGCGCTCTGTGTCGCGGTGCCTCTACGGCGGGCTTAACGGCGTTGTTCAGCGCGTGCCGGTGGACCCAAAGCCCCCCACGCCGCGCTCACTCTCGCCAAAGGTCTCCACACGCCTAAAGCCCACCTGCACCACCGGCACGATCACCATTTGCGCAATGCGCTCCATGGGCTCGATGGTGAAGGCGGTTTGCCCACGGTTCCAACAGCTCACCATGAGCTGGCCTTGGTAGTCCGAGTCGATCAGGCCCACCAAGTTGCCCAGCACGATGCCGTGCTTGTGGCCCAGGCCCGAGCGCGGCAGGATCATGGCGGCCAAGCCGGGATCGGCAATGTGCACGGCCAGGCCCGTGGGGATGAGCTGGGTCTGGCCCGGCTCCAAGGCACCAGGGCGGCGTCTAAGCAGGCGCGTAAATCCAGCCCAGCGCTGCCCGGTGTGGCGTAAGCGGGCAAGTGGGCGTCCATGCGTGCGTCGAGCACGCGCAGGTCAACAGTGGTCATGGTCGGATCGGGTTCGAATGGAATCTGGCTCAGGCCGTGGGCAGCCTGCGCGCTATGTCGGCCACCAAGGCGCGGGCCAACACCAATTTGGGGGCGCGGCTGCCATCAGCCGGCAAGGGCTGGTCGCCCTGGGCGTCCACCAGCAGCAGCGCGTTGTCGTCTTGGCCAAAGGTGGCTGGGCCCAGGTTGCCCACCACCAAGGCCACCTTTTTACGCTGCAACTTTTGCCGCGCATGGTGGGCCACGTCTTCGCTCTCGGCCGCAAAACCCACGCACAGGGGCGGCTGCGGCAAGGCGGCCACGGTGGCCAAGATGTCGGGGTTCTCCGTCATGGCGATCTGTGTCACCTGGCCCGACCCGTCTTTCTTGATCTTGTGCTCGGCGGAAGCGGCGGGCCGCCAATCGGCCACGGCGGCGGTAGCAATGAACACATCATTCGCCGTCGCCAGGGGCAGCACAACGTCCAGCATCTGCTGCGCACTCTTCACGTTCAAGCGCGTGCACGCCGCGCGGCGTGGCCAGGTGCACTGGCCCGGCGACCAGGGTCACCTGGGCACCGGCCTCGGCGGCGGCACGGGCCAGCGCAAAGCCCATCTTGCCGCTCGATAAATTGGTGATGCCACGCACCGGGTCAATGGCCTCATAGGTCGGCCCGGCGGTGATCAGCACCCGCCGCCCCGCCAAGACCTTGGGCTGAAAAAGGCCAGCAGCGTCCTCGCAGCAACTCGGCGGCCTCCAGCATGCGGCCCTCGCCCACCTCGCCGCAGGCTTGCGCACCCGAGGCCGGGGCCAGCAAGTGCGCGCCGTCGGCCTGCACCTGGGCCACATTGCGCTGGGTGGCGGGGTGGGCCCACATCTCGCGGTTCATGGCCGGGGCCAGCAGCAGGGGCGCGGTGTCGCGCGGGCGGGCCAGGCACAGCAGGCTCAGCAGGTCGTCGGCACGGCCGTGCACCAGCTTGGCGATGAAATCGGCACTGGCCGGGGCCACCACAATCGCATCCGCCTCGCGCGAGAGGTTGATGTGGGCCATATTGTTGGCCTCGCGGGCATCCCACTGGCTGGTGTAGACCGGCCGGTTGCGACAGGGCCTGCATGGTCACTGGGGTGATGAAGGCTTGCGCACCTTCCGTCATCACCACCTGCACCGTGGCACCGGCCTTGGTGAGCAAGCGCGTCAGCTCGGCCGCTTTGTAGCAGGCGATGCCGCCCGTCAGGCCCAGCACAATGTGCCGCCCGGCCAGGTCTTGTCGGTCACTCATGCGGGCTCTCCGGCAGCACGCGGCGCTGCGCGCCTCATTGCATCTGGGCGCCGTGGCACTTCTTGAACTTCTTGCCGCTGCCGCAGGGGCAGGCGTCGTTGCGGCCGGGCAGCTCGCCCACGCGGCGCGGCGGCGCTTTGGGCTGGTGGTCCAGCCAGTAGACGCGCAGGTCTTGGGTGGCGTAGAGCGCCTCGTGCATCAGTTCGTCGCGGGTCAGCTCCTCGCCTTCGTACAACTCATCAGCCATCTCCTTCAGCTCTTCAGCGTTCAGGGTCAGCGAGATCACGCGCATCAGGCATTCGTCATAGAACTGGCCGTCTTCGGTTTCCACATCGGGCTCGGGCCAATCGGCGGGGAAGTCGCGCGTGGCCTCCATGAAGCCATAGGCCCAGACCTCACCCGTGGGCTCCAGCAGGTCCAGCTCCTCAGGCTTGATATGGCCCTCGGCCACCAAGCGCTGCTTGTCTTCATCAGTCAGCTCGATCATCAGCGGCGCCAAGCGCATCACGTCTTCGTGCTCTACCAACTCTTCCGGCTCCAACTGCTCCAGGCCAGGACCTGCCAGCGCGGCGTCCATGGCCTGCGCGGGCGGCTTCGGCCATCGGTCGGGGTCACCAAAGGTGCGGGCGAACACGCCCTCGGCCATGCGTGGCAGCCATTCGTCGTGGCTGATGCGGCGCGGCCCAGCGGCCAAGGCCGTCATGTAGCCGTCCAGCCACTCCACAGACACCGCCTCTTCAAACCCCGCCATTTGGCGGCAGACGTCGTCCAGGGCTTCGATCTCGTCGGGGGTGCTCATGCGGGGCTCGGCCACGGGGTGCTCCAGGCTGTGTCAGTGGGCTGACAGTGTCGCATGGGTCGGTGCTTGCAGCAGCAGATCAGCACTTACAAGCCGCCACACATTTAATATTTAATTAGGCTCCAATATTTGCCATGTGCAATATGCACATTGTTAGCCTTCACATCCAACATCACCGGAGACCCCACCATGCGAACCTCTCGTCTTCTGGGCTCGGCACTTGCCGGCCTAGCCCTTTGCAGCGCCGCGCACGCGGCTGGCGTGTCCGCCGTGCCGGCTGGGCGTCTGCTGGCCTCCAACTGCTTTCAGTGCCACGGCACCAATGGTGCAGGCCCGGGCTTTGACCGATTGGCGGGCAAATCTGCCAACGAGATTTTTGAAGAAATGAAAGAGTTTCAGTCTGGCAAAGAGGGCAAGGGCATCATGGCCAAGCATTCGCGCGGCTACACCGACGAGCAGCTGCGCCTGCTGTCCACCTGGCTGTCCCAGCAACCCCGTTGAACCGGAGCACTCCATGAGCATGATCCTCAAGCGCCGGCAACTGCTGGCTTCCGCTGCCGGCCTGGCCGCCACCGGTCTGATTCCCGGCCTGATGCCAGCGCGCCCTGGCCCGCCAAGGCCCCGAAGCACCACGTGATCGTGATTGGCGGCGGCATGGCCGGCGCCACCGTGGCCAAATACCTGCGGCTGTGGGGCGACCGCGTGGCCGTCACGCTGATCGACCGCAATGCGCAATACACCAGCTGCATCATGAGCAGCCTGGTGCTGACCGGCCAGCGCAGCATGGGCAGCCTGCGCTTCAAGCTACGACACCCTGCGCCAGAAGCTACGGGGTGAACATGCGTCACCGACGAGGTGCTGGCGGTGGACCCGGTCCACCCGCACCGTGACCCTGGCCGGTGGCAGCACCCGCTGCAGCGCCGACCGCATCGTGCATGGCCCCGGGCATTGACTTTGATGCCGTGCCCGGCCTGACCGACCCGAACGCCATGCCGCACGCCTGGAAGGCCGGCAGCCAGACCACCCCCCTGCTGAAGCAGCAGCTGAACGCCATGCCCAGCAACGGCGTGGCGGTGCTGACGCATCCCCAAGGTGCCTTACCGCTGCCCCCCTGGGCCCTACGAGCGCGCCTGCCTGCTGGCCGACTGGTTGAAGAAGAACAAGCCCACCGCCAAGCTGCTAGTGCTGGACGCCAACCTCGACTTCGTCACCGAGAAAGACAACTTCTCGCTCGGCCTTCTTCGGCCTGCATGGCGAGCGTCATTGAATACCGCACCAGCACCGAGGTGCTCTCGGCCGACGCCGCCACCATGACGCTGCAAACCACCACCGGCGCGGTATCGGGCAACGTCATCAACCTGATCCCACGCCAGCGCTGCGGCCCCATCGTGGCCGCCACCGGCTTGGCCAATGCCACCGAGGGCCGCTTTGCGGGTGTGAATGTGCTGAACTATGAAAGCACCGTCAGCCCTGGCGTGCACATCATTGGCGACAGCAGCGCCACCACCCAGCCCAAGGCCGGCCACATTGCCAACCAGGAGGCCAAGGTGTGCGCCGACGCCATCGTGCGCGCCTTTGCCGGCGAGCAGCCCGACCCGGCCCCGGTCACCAGTTCGGCCTGCTACTCGACCATCACCATGCGCCAAGCCTCCTGGTTGGAAGCGGTGTTCCAGTACGACCCGGTCACTCGCGTGATGACCCCAGTGGCCAACGCCACGGGGGCATCCATAGGCTGGAGCGGTGACAACTTTGAGCAGATGAACACCTGGTTCAACGCGCTGATGGCGGACAGCTTTGCCTGAAGCCACTAAGCCTTGGGCGGCTCGTCGTTGACCAGCCGCTTGCCCAGGCTCACCACGCCGTCTTGGCTAAAACCCAGGGCGGCGTAAAAGCCCAGCACCGGGTCGTTGCCCTCGCGCACCTGTAGGTTGATCTTGGGGCAACCGGCCTCGGCCAGCCGGGCTTCGGCCCAGTTCATCAGCGCGCGGCCCAGGCCGTGGCGCTGGGCGGCTGGGTCCACCGCCAAGTAGTTGATCCAGCCCCGGTGGCCTTCGTAGCCGGCCATCACCGTGCCCAGCACCGCGCCCTCATGCCCTGGGCGCTCGTCCACCATCACCCCAAACAGCTCGGGCTGTACGGCCAGCTTGCGGGCAATGTCTTTGGCCGGGTCGTTCCAGGCGCGCACCAAGCCGCAGCGGTGCCACAGGGCGATCACGGCGGCTTCGTCACCGGGCTCAAAGGGCCGGACCAGCGGGGCTTGGGGCGTAGTCAGGGGCATGGCGCGCTCTGGGGTATGGGGCTCTCGGTCTGCCTGTCAGGCGTTGGCCTGCGCGCCCGCCAGGAAATCGGCCTTGCCCAGCTCCACCCCGTTGTGGCGCAGCAGCGCATAGGCGGTGGTGACATGGAAGTACACATTCGGGATGGCCCAGTGCTTCAAGTAGGCCTCGCCCTTCATGGTGCGGGTGGTCTCTTTGCCCACCGGGAAAGTCACGTCCTGCTCCTCACGCCCGTCAAAGGCGTCGGCCGGCACTGTCTCTAGCCAAGCCAAGGTCTTGGCAATGCGCTCTTGCAGTTGCGCAAAAGTGGTTTCGTCGTCGGCAAACTTGGGCGCAGCCAGGCCGCTCAGGCGGGCCGTGCCGTTTTTGGCGGCGTCGCAGGCAATGCGCACCTGGGCGGCAAAGGGCAGCATGTCCGGGGCAAAGCGCATGCCCACAAACACATCGGGGCTGAATTGGCGCATATGGGCATTGGCCTCGGCCTTGGCCATGCAATGCGCCAAATTGGCCAGGGCGGTTTTGAAGACAGGCAAGGCGGCGGAAGTGAGGGTGATGGACATGATGAGGTGGGGCTCCGACGTTGGGTGCAGCTAAACAACTGAATGAGAGGGCAGCTTAGTCAAGGTCTGCCAGCATTGCGCAGACCACCTCCAAAAGCCCGGCGGGCCTTCCCGCAGGCCCGCCGGGCCTCAAAACACCCTGCTGGGGCTCCGCCCCCTGGTGACTGGAAGACCTCAGGGCAAAGCGGAAGCCTAAGGTCCGGTGGCGGAGGCCCTGGTGCCCCCTGCGGCGGCAGGCGGAGCGGGCGCGGCCGGGGTGGTGGCCCCACGAGCCGCCGCGAACCACGCGGGCACCTTGGTCTGGCTCCACCTCCGGTGAATCCAGACGCTGACGCCACAGGTCTGCGCACCACTCCCACACATTGCCATGCACATCAAACAAACCCCAGGGGTTGGCGGGGTAGCGCTTGACGGGGGTGGTGCCGCGCTGCTCGCCATCCCAGTTGGCCATGGCGCTGTTCGCGTCCTCGCCCCACCAAAAGGCCGTGCGGCTGCCCGCCCGGGCGGCGTATTCCCATTGCGCCTCGGTGGGCAAACCTAAGCGGCGTTCACAGCCCCATTCGGGCGTGCTGGCGAAGCGGAGGACGAACTTCTCTACGTCGTCCCAGGTCACCTCTTCCACAGGGCGCTCGGCACGGTCTGGCGCGTCTTTGAAGTGGCTGGGCGTGTCGCCCATCACGGTGTGCCAAAAGGCTTGGGTGCAAGGGGAGTCGGCCAGCCAGAAGCCTTCGGCGATGACGGTTAGGGTGGGCTCAGATTCGCGCTCGTTCGCCCACTTTCGGTAATCCGCATCTTTGATCGCATCACGCTCGGCCTGCGGTGCGCCCATCCAAAACCCCTCATCCCCACTCGGCTCAATCCACCGCATGCGTTGGGTCACGCCATTCACCGTCCAGGTTTGCCCACAGGCCAAAAAAGGGTCATCGCCCCAGGCACTGGCCCAGGGCGGCGGGAAGTCACCCACCGGGGCGCGCCAAGCTTGGTCGGGAGGCCGGAGGATATTCGGTCTCGGCGCGCCCGGCCGTGCCCAGCTGAACGGCGATGGTGACGCACCACCAGCACGATCAATACATCGGCATCAAAGACATACACCACGGCATAGGGAAACACCTTCAGGGGCATCAGCCTGCGCCCACCCGACAGCGGTGTCCCCAGGTCCGGCGTGCCTTGCAGCACACTGAGCGTGCGCTGCAACTGCACACCAAAGCGTTGAGCGACAGCCTCGCCCGCCCGGCGGCGATAAAAATCTGCCGCAGTGACCACATCTTCACGCGCACCGGGGTGGAGAGTGACCCGCCTCACAGCCCGCGCAAACCTGCGGCCTGCAAGGCGCTAGCCAGGGGAACTGCCTGGACATGCCCCGCCAGCAAAGCCTGCTGCCGCTGGGCCGCCAGTTCATCCAAAGCAGCGTCATCTTGCCCTTCTGGCATCACGCTGTTCAACAAGTCTTCCAGCAGGCGCAGACGCTCTTCCTGGGGCAATTGCAGCGCAGCGGTGTGAACGGCTTCAAAGGGTGAGTTCATGGCGTGCTCCTCGGGCTGGACGAACAGTGTGCCATGCATGAGCACTGCCTCAGTGCAAGCGGTGCCACCCAGGGAGCGTTCCGCAGCAACGCTTGCTGCCTACCAGCACCCTGGGGCCCTTGCGGTTTGCACGCAGCAGCCTTGTGGGGCAGCCACGCAACGGGACGCCGCCTCTGGTCTTGACGCTGGGCCAGCGGGGCACACCACCGCCGCATGCGAGCTGTCGCCTCGGGAGCTCAGGACAAAGCGGAAGCCCTGGTTCTGGTTGCGGTTGCCCTGGTGCCTCCTGTTGCGGTAGGCCGAGCGGGCGTTGTCGGGGTGGTTGTTCCACGAGCCGCCGCGAACCACGCGGGCACGCCTTGCAAAAAACGAGGGGCATCCGGGCGCGGATCATACCGAGGCTTGCGGCCACCACAGGCTTTGCTGAAAGTGCAGGCTTTGGGCGGGCAGCAGCGCAGCGGCCTGCGAAGCCTGGGCACGCTGCAAGTCCGCAGGGGCTGCGCCTGCCCACTCACTGCCTGCTGCCAACACCCTGGCCCGGGCAAGCTCAGGAAGGTGCGTCATCCTTGAACAAGCGGCCCAATTGCTGCATGAGCAAGCGGTGTTGGATGCTGCCAAAGTAGCCCGCCACATCCACCTGCACCACCCAGGGCCAGCGTTGCAGCCCTCGCTGCACAGCCGCCACGGCCGCATGCACGCCTTTGCCGGGGCGGCAGGCAAAGCTGCTGTTCACCAAAGCGCGCTCAAAACGCGCCTCGGCCACATTGAGCATGGGGCGCTGGCGTTTGCCTTGGGCGGCCTTCCAGCAGGCCAGGGCCAAGTTGTCTCGGCAGGCCACATCAGCCAAGTCCACCCTCTCGCGCTTCATGCGCCCTCCTCGGGTGTGGGCTCGGGCAAGGGTGCTTGCAAGGCCAGCAGCAGGGCCGCGCCGTACTTGGCCACCCGCGCCGCACCTACCCCGTCCACCTGCCCCAAGGCGGCCAAGCTGGCCACGCCTTGGGTGACGATGGCGGCCAACTGCTCGTTGCTGAACAAGGCATACAGCGGCACGCCCTCGGCCTGGGCGGCCTGCTTGCGCCAGTCTCGCAGGTGGGCATAACGCGCAAAATCTGCGGGGCTGAGCACCCGCTTGTAATCCACCTCGGGGCTGCGCCGCGAGCCGCCACCGCCCGCCTTCAGCGCCGCGGGCAGCGGCCCCGGCCCGGCCACCGTTTCAACACAAAAGGCCCAGCCGCTGTGCGCGCCATCGGCCAGCCATTCCCGCTGTACCGCCAGCACCCGCTGGGCTGCCAAAAACGCATTCAGCTCAGACTGAGCCAGTTCCGGCGCACGCGCCGGAACAAAAAAACAATGCAGGCTCATGCCGGCCCTTTCTTCTTGGCTTGGGCCCGGGTGGCTTTGCCGCTGGCACCCGTGCCAGCGGTGCGGCCTGGGGCCGCCCCACCCTTTTTGGCGGCTTGATCGGTCTTGAGCCCTCCGGGCTGGGGCTCCGCCCCCAGGCTGGAAGACCTCAGGGCAAGGCGGAAGCCTAAGAGGGGGCTGCGGTAGCCCTGGTGCCCCCAGCTGCGGAAGGCGGAGCTGGCGTTGACGGGGCGGTCGAACCACGCGCCGCCGCGAACCACGCGGGCGTCACCTCCGGTGTCGCCCATCGGGTCACGGGCCGTGGCAGGCTCATAGGTTCTTAGCTCGCCATCCGCACACCATTCCCAAACATTGCCATGCATGTCGCGCAGGCCCCAGGGGTTGGGGGGGTAGCGGTCTACCGGGGTCGTGCCTTCTTTGTCGTCCCAATCTTTGTCGCCCCGGCTGTCGAAGTTGGCTTTGCTGTCATCCGGCTCATCACCCCACCAATAGGCCGTGGCGGTGCCTGCCCGGCAGGCGTATTCCCAATGCGCCTCGGTGGGCAGCACCGCCTCGCACCCTTCAGGCAACAGCGCGTTGAGCTTGGCCAAGAACTGCTGCACATCGTCCCAAGAGACTTTCTCCACCGGCCGCTGCGGGGCCTCTGGCCCTTTGTTGAAATGGCTGGGGTTGCGGCCCATCACCGCCTTCCACAAGGCTTGGGTACAGGGCGCTTCTGCCAGCCACAGGGATTGGGTGAGGGTGACAGGGTGTTGGGGGTGCTCGCGGTCTTCTCCCACGCCGTCGGGGGAGCCCATGAGGAAGGTGGCGGGGGGGAGGTAGCGGAAGGAAAACTCACCGATAAGCTGCGGAAGGCCCGCAGAAACTACATGCGCCAACTTCAACCTTGGGCCGTGGGGATCAATGGCTAAGAGTGCACCCGGCCTCACAACAATCAATCCCTCAACAAAAGGACCAGGCACCCATTGCCCAACGCCATCTGGCCAATAGATCAACGCTTGCAATCCTTCGCTGCTTTGGCGGAACGATGCCGCCCACGAGGGACGCTCGCTGGTTTTGATCTCTACTTGCCCGGTCGCTCCGCTCACCTTGATCTCTCTCGGCGGAGCCTCACGCCACTCCTGCAACACCAATGGCACATGTTCAAGATGGGGCGCTGAGAGCGACAAAACCCCGCGTCGCCCGTCAGCCGCTTCCACTCGCACCCAGTCACCGCTGACCTCTAACTCCTTCAAGTCCAAGCCGGGGCGGGCCGGGGACCCATCACTCACCAGACAAAGTGACTGGCCTTGCAGACGCAATCTCATGTCTCGCGAGCGGGGTTCAGTCTGACTTGATGCCGATGTGTCCTGTCCGGCCTTGATTGCCCCCTGCAATGCAGCTTTGGCAAGCATGTCCTCGACCTCTTTGTAGGCGTTCAAACACTCCGGCAGGGTTTGCAGCCGTTCATGTGCTGCTGCCACTACCAAGCCAGAACGGCTCTGGTGGCCGCCAGCCTCTGATACATGCTGCCCGCCCAAATTCAACAGATGCTGAGCCACCCGCGCATAGCGGGTTTGGGCCGCTTGACGCTGAGGCTCAGGGACGGCCCTGGACTGCACTGCGGGTGCTACAGCGCTCACCCAGTTCAACAGCTCTTGGTCACGCTGAACTTGGTGGCGGTGGACATGGTGCTGGGCGATCACGGGCCAGCAGCGGCTCTGAACGCCGTCGCTCAGACCCTGCAGCGTGCTCAACGCCTGCCGCTGTGCGGCCGGGTGCCATTGCCTGAAGGGCCAAGCTCCATCCAGCGCGGGGTGGGTCCAGAGCGCGTCTTCCAAGGCCAAGCTGGCTGCCTGCCAGCCCATCTCGGCCACCATGGCCCGCACCAAGCCAGGCTCTACGGTAACGGCCGGGGAGAGGCAAGCCAACAAGGTGTTCACCCTGGGGTCGGCGCGAAAATCAAATGTCTCAAGCACAGGCTCGCGCCCTGAGCCTTGCCAAGCCATGGGCCAAACCACCCGCCGCCCTAAGCGCTGCAAATGGCGGGCGATACGCTGCAAGTGCAACCGTTCCGGCTTTAGCAAGAGACTGGGCTCGCAGACGATGAACACCGGGATGCTTGGGTCCGCCCCCTCGATGCTTGCCGCCCATTGCGACCAAGAGGCCGGGTCATCCAACTCACACAGTTGTTGTTGCAAACCCGGGAAGTGGGCAGACAAGCCGTGCAACAGGGCTTGATAGTCGTCCACCAAGAATTGGTGCGCCGCGTGTACATCCACGCCGATATGGGCTTGCTTCAAACGGCTTCGCTGCTGGTGCTGCGGCAAGGGTTCGGGCCAGCGGCCCTGCGCCAAGGCCGACACCGTCTCGTCAATGTCCAAGCCCTTGGCATGCGTTTGCAACAAGGCCCGCCGGCACAGGGCGATGCTTTTTGGCAAGTCCAGCAGAGTCTTTGGCTCAGCCGGTGGCAAGCCACTGGGCGCAAGCATGGCCTCCACCTCTGCGGCCTCTTGCGGCCCCCACAGAGGCAGGTCTAAAGGGCGGGCCGCTTGGGGACGCGCATCGCTCTGCTCCACCACCAAGCCCAGGGGCATGCGCAAGGGCAGGCGAAAGGGTGAGGTGGTGCTTGGGCCTTTGGACTTGGGCTTGTCTTTCTGCTTCGCGCCCTTGCCGGTGCCGCCCGGTGCACGCTCGGGTAGCACCACGGGCGGCAGGCCCAGCAGCGCTGCTGCCTCGGCCGCCTGCGGGCCAGCACCAGGCAAGGCCTGAAAGGTCAGCAGGTCTCCCCAGGAGACGGCGGCTTGCAAGGTCGGCTTGCGGCTCATGGTCAAGGGTAACCGCGCTGCGGCTCAATGGGCACGGTTGGCCTCGCCTTTGTGGCGGGTCACGCTGGGAGCAAGGCTCTCAATCAGTTCACACTGCTGCTCCGCTGTTTTGTTGGCCGCCAGCTGGGCGACGGCCTCGCAGAGGTAGAGGAACTCCGCCACACCGGGCTTGTACCGTTGCTGGCTCTTGGCCGTGCTGCGGTCTTCGCAGATCAGCTCGGCTGCACGCTTCAGGGCAGCGTCTTTGACTTGCCGCGCCGTGAAGTGCGCGCGGGCACGCTGCGCCAGCCAGGGCACCAGGGTTGCCGGGTCTTCAGGCAGATGCATGGCCAGCACGATGCAGCGCCGCAGGAACGGCGGCGGCAAGGGGCGAGAGCCATTGGAGGTCATCAGCAAGAAGGGCTTGGCAGAGGGCGACTGCGACACCCTTTGCCCGGTCCAGGGCACGGTGAAGCAACGAGCATCCAAAACCTCCAGCAAGCTCTCGGCCAGCTCGTCGCTGCCTTTGTCCACTTCATCCAAGAGCACCACACTAGCACCGTCCCTCCAATTTGGGGGCAAGTCCGCAGGCGGTTGGACGGCAAAGGCTTGTGGACGGTCGGCATTCAGCGCCAGGGCGCTCTCGGCGTTGAGCGCCCACCACAAGGGCCCCGGACGCAGGTAATGCGCCGGGTTGAGCGGGTTGCAGCCCAGAGCCGATGCCTTCTCTGACTTGCTCGATGCATTACGGGCCCCAGCGTTAGCAGCGGCCCCACGAACTTGGGCGTCTGACAAACGCGCCACCGCGTCGAAGTGAAAGAACAGGTCTTGGGCGTCAGTGCGGGCGTGGATGGTCTGCGCGATGCACGGCACCTGCCAAGCCGCTCCCAAGGCCTGGGCCAACTGGGTTTTGCCACAACCGGCCTCCCCCACTACCAGCAGCGGACGCGACGTGGCCCAGGCCATGCGCACGGCGAGGCGTACTTCGGCATCGAGAAGATAGCTGTCGACTCCGTCCAATGGAATGGAGTCTGGAAAGGTAGCTGGGTCCGCCTGCTTCGGGGTGGCGGGAGATTTTTTCTTGGTGGAGCTGATCATGGGCGGGTGCTTTCGGCTTTAAGCAAGAACTGCTGTGCTTCGATGCTCAGATCGGTGAGCTTGTCTAAGGTGTCGTCTGTGGCGGGGTCCGGCGAGGGCAGCACCAAGGCGATCAGCTCGCCGAAGGCTTGGCTCAATCGGGTCTGCAAGCTTTCAGCGCTGTACGGTGAGGAACTATCCAACGCGTTGACCACGACGCCCAAGTCTTGATCCAGCCACGACTGCAAAAGGCGTCTGGCCGCCCTCTCCTTCTGGCGACGCTCCTGGTCGCCTGGCGCATTGAGCGCACTCTGGCCTGATGCTGGTAACGGTGCATCATCAACACAAGACAACTGCGCTGCTGTAAAGGGGCGAGCAGACAAGATGCGATCAACTAAATGCATCAGGTGGTCTTCTTCCCGCCAGCTACCGGGTGCCTGGCCCGAGGGCCGGAAGACTCGGCTGGCCGAGGTCAACTTGTCCCGCGCGTCATTCAGCTTCAAGCGCACCGGCCAGCCCCGCAGCGTGGCATGAAGCACCTCAACCATCAGGTCTAGGTGCTCTGGGTCATCCAAGGCCGGCACATTGAAGACCGGCATGTCATGAACGCTGCTTGTCGCTGCTGCATCTGCCACCAGGTAGGCCAGGAGCAAGGTGCAACCCATACGGGTTAGGCCGTCATGTTTTTGCTTGGCGAAACCATCGTCCGCTGCAATCTCGTCAAACCCTTTTCTGAGTGCGGACAGATGACTGAGCAGAATGTCCCCCTCCAGACTTGCTAGAGCCTTGGCAACTTCAAAACGTGCCTTCTCGGCTTCGCCATGCTCCGTCCTCAAAGCACTGAAGCAATGTAGATCGACCAGGCCATCCCAGCGCCGCAACTCGGCATGGAGCAACATGGCCACTTTTTGCTGCACCTCTTCATGCAGATCGAAGTTGTAGTTGCCCGCCTTGACCCGACAGATCAAGTCATTCAAACCCTCGACCACGTAGTCGTCTTCCCGAGTTGGCTTGACCAATTCGCTATGGTCTTTGCCGGGTACCGGTAAGACTTGGAGCGGTGGATTCGGGCCGATTCGCAAATTGGGGTTGGCGCTCTCAGCACTGACAACCATGGCAGTGGGAACGCCCTTGACCTTCAGCTTCTCGGTTTCGGCATACACCTTCACCATGAAGCCGTCATGCACGTGCTTGCCGTAATAGTCGCGAAAGTCTTCGTTCAAATGCTGAAGACCGACATTGTTTTTCTCCAATTCGGTGATCAAGGCACTGGTCGTCATAACGCTGTTGGCAGCAAGTTCTCCCACCTTCTCGCCCACCTTGTCACCCGGCCAACCCACATAGGGCAAGAGGTTGCGAAGGGCTACGCCCTTGACCCACTCAGCCCCCTTCAGCACGCTGGCAATGGCGCTGCCTCGGTGCGGCGTGCCGCAGAACATCACGGCCTTAATGTTCTCGTGTTTGAACCGGGTTTTGTCGGACTTGGACACGCCCCAAGCGTCCAGCAAGATGCGCTTGGTGACCAAACCACCGAGGCTGTGGCACACAAAAACACAAGGGCGTTCGCCGATCTTCTTGGTCCTCAGCTTCTCTGTGATCAACACCGACAAACCAGCCGTTCCGGGCTGATCCATCTCGCCCAGGGTCAGCAGTTGTCCTGGCTTTGCGGGGTACTCCACGACCCAGACCTGGGTATGTGGGTTTGCGTCAGCCACTCGCTGCGGCCAATACTCGGTGGATGAAGCACTCCAGGTGTCTTTGCTATCGCCTCCCAAGCCGTGGATGAACACCACGTCGAGCTGGGTGCGCCGGCTGCGGCCGTTGTTCTCAGGGTGTATCCGCTCAACTTTGACCACACCAGCCATCAGTTCCTCACGCATTTGTTATGCCGTGAGTCTAGCCGCTTGCACTGCCGCCCGTCAGATGCTGGCAGCTTGCGGCCTAGAACGGGTGTGGCCGCCACGACCATCCTCAAATGCCTTGAGTTCGTCGTCCGACATGAAGTCAAGCCCCGCCTGCTGCATGTGCTCGCGCCACTGGCAGGAGAACTCGAACCATCCACCCTGGCCGGGCGAGTTTGTAGGCAGTTGATGTTCAGGCACAACCACAGCCACGGTTCGGCCACGGCGGGTGAGTTGAACGGCATGGCCTTGCTCGGCCAAGTCGACGACGCGGCTGAGCTGCGCACGGGCTTGGGTGATGCTGAACGACAGGGGTTGGGGATTGGGCTGGGGCTTGGTCATGGGCCGCCTTGCGTCTGGGGTGATGTGCCCGAATTCTGTCACGGCCCCACCCACGCCCTCACCGCCTGCGCCACTCCCACCGCCTCGCCCTTCACCGCCACGCCCTGGGCTTGGGCCCAGGCCGCCGCCGTGGCCTGGCGGTTGTGGGTGTGCGGGTGGCTGCGCAGCCATTGGGGGGCGTTGGGGGTGCTGGGGGCTTGGGCCTCCAGCACGGCAAAGAGGCGCAGCACGCCTTGCACGTGGCCGTAGCGCTCGGCCACGGCGCGGGTGGCGTCTGCGTCGGCCTGGGCTTCTTGCTCGCGGCTATAGCCTTGCAGCAGCAGGCCAGTGGTTTGGCCCAGGGCGCCGCTGGCGACCTCGCTGCCAGCGCTGGCCGAGACGATGCTGAGCACCAGGGCAATGCCCACACCCCGGCCCATGCTGGCGGCCACGTGCCGGTGCTTGACATGGGCCATCTCGTGGGCCAGCAGGGCGGCCAGCTCATCTTCGCGCTGCAGGTGGGCCAGCAGGCCTTTGAAGATCACCACCCTGCCCCCCAGGGTGGCGTAGGCGTTGATGGCCTTGTTGTCGTCCACCCGCACGCTGATGGGCATGTCGGGCGGAATGCCCAGCGGCGCGCGCAGGCTGTCTGCCAAGGCTTGCAGAGCTTTGTTGGCAGCCTGCTCAGCCTCTGGGCGGCTGGCGTCTGGGCTGGGGCCCCACAGTTGCTCGGCCAGGGCCACTTCGTGCTTAAAGGGCACTTGGGGTGCCAGCCAGGTGGCACCGTAGTGCAGGCCCAGCACCAGGGCCACCAGCAAGCCCAAGGTGCCTAGCACCAGCCACAGGGCGTCTGCGCCCAGGCGTTCGGGCTCGGCGTTGATGCCTTCGGCCGGGGGGCGGTTTTCAAGCTCCATGGGTGGGCAGCTTATAGATTCGGCCCGATAAAGCTTGAAATTCATGAATCCGCCCCCAAGTGATTGGGATGGAAAAAGAAGACGCAAGATTTCAAACGTTGGAGCAATTACACGAGAGGCGCAAGCAAGTCGTGAGGTTGCACAAAAAGGTATCAAGGTCATGCAGATTGTGGGCATGACGGGGCTGAGCTACCCGACGGTTCGCAGCGCGATTGACCTGTTTGAAGCAGGGGGTTGGGCGGCAGTGCGGCCGGGCTTGCGAGGGCGCAATCGGGGCGATGGGCGGGTGCTCAGCGAGGCGCAGGAAAAGAGCGTGCAGCGCATGATCATTGACCAGCGGCCCGAGCAGCTCAAAATGGACTTCAGTCTGTGGAGTCGGGCGGCGGTGGGCCAACTCATTGAACAAGAATTTGGCATCCAATTGCAGGTGCGCAGCGTGGGTAAATACCTGGCGCGCTGGGGCTTCACGCCGCAAAAGCCGATCAAGCGTGCGTACGAGCAAAGTCCCGCTGCGGTGCAAGCCTGGCTAGAGGGTGAATACCCCGCCATCGAGCAGCGCGCAAAGGCCGAAGGGGCCGAGATTCACTGGGGTGACGAGACCGCCTTGGTCAACACGGACGTGCGTGGCAGAAGCTTCGCGCCGATGGGCAAAACGCCGGTAGCCATGGCCATTGGCGGCACGCGCCAGAAGCTGTCGATGATCGCCACGGTGACCAACCAGGGCAAGGCACGCTGGATGATCATTGAAGAAGCGTTCGATGCTGAAAAGCTCATTGAATTTTTACAAGCCTTGGTCAAAGACGCGGGCCGAAAGGTCTTCCTGATTCTGGACAATTTGCGGGTTCATCACAGCAAATTGGTGAAGGCTTGGGTGGCAGAACACAGTGAGCAGATCGAGCTGTTTTACCTGCCCAGCTATAGCCCGCAACTCAACCCGGAAGAGAGGCTGAATGCGGACCTGAAACAAGAGATGGGCAAGCGCGTTCCAGTCCGCACAAAAGCCAAGTTACGTGAGGCGGCGAATGAGCACATGATGATGCTGGAGCAGACGCCCGAGCGTGTGATGAGCTACTTTCAAGACCGGCGCGTTCGCTACGCTGCGGGTTAAGACTTCAGTGGGCCGGAGCAATATTTATGCCTTCAGCGCCGTGCCATAGGCCAGCACTTCCATGCAGGGGGTTTGGCTGCCGGCAATGCGCGAGCTTTCAAACCGCAGGCCGATGACCAAGGTGGATCCCTGGGCCAGGGCGTCTGCCTTGAGGCGCAACAGGGCCTCGCGGCGGCCGCGCTCCATCAGGGTTTCGTAGCCTTTGAAGTTGCCGCCCACCAGGTTGCGCAGGCCGGAGATAAAGGTTTTGAAGTAGTCGGACGAGACCACCACGCTGCCTGTGACCAAGCTGCTGCGCTGGCCACTGCTTTGCGGCGGGGGCAGGCGGGTGGAAAAGACCAGCACGTGGGCGAGTTCCTTCTCGCGCTGGCGGATGGAGGCATAGTGGCGGCGCTCCAAGATGCGGCCCACCACCCAGCCCACCAAAACCAAGATGAGGGGCAGGACAAACTGCGCCAGGTTCAGCCATTCCATAGGGCGGCTCCGCGCGTCAGGCCTGGGGGTGGGCAGGTGCGCTGGAGACGGGCAGCGGCTGCACGACCACGGCCGAGCCATAGGCCAAGATCTCGGCCGCGCCCATGGTGATGGAGGTGCTGGCAAAGCGCACATTGAGCACGGCATTGGCGCCCATGGAAGTGGCCTCGGCCACCATGCGGCGCACGGCTTCTTCGCGGGCGTCTTGCATCAGCTCGGTATAGGCCTTGAGCTCGCCGCCCACAATGTTTTTGAGCCCCGCCAAAAAGTCTTTGCCCACATGCTTGGCTTTGACGGTGCTGCCCTGGGCCAAGCCCAAATGCTTGACGACCTGCTGCCCGGGCAGCGTTTCGAGGTTGGAGACGATCATGGTGTGAGGGGTGGGGCAGCAAGCCCCACAGCAGGAGATGCGGGCCAGTATGCCAGCCTCATGCGGGGGGGCACAGGTGCTCAGCGGTGGTCAAAGCTCAAGGCCCGATACAGCTTCCAGCGCCCGTCCACCCACAGCCAGGTGTGTACAAAGCGGGCGCGAGAGGCAAAGCGTGGGGCTTGGCCGGTCAGGGTTTCGTAAAACTCGTGCTCGCCCATTTGCACCGCGCCGTAGAGCTGGCCTTTGTTATGCAGGGCAAAGACCTGCATCGTGCCGGGGATGAGCCGCCGGGTAGATTGATAGCCGGGCTGGCCGCACAGGCCGGTGCGGAAGGCGTGCAAAAAATCGTCGTGGCGGCTGATACCACTTTTGTCGTGCACAAACTCCAGCTCGGGGTGCAGGGCGCTGGCCAGGGCGGCCACGTTGCAGTGGTTAAAGCCTTTCTCAAACACGGTGTCGTCCATGGCTTTGAGGCTGGCTTGCAAGGCCTCGGGGGTGTCGGTGGGGGCGCTGTTGGCGGCGCTGTTGGAGGTGGTGTTTGTGGCGGGGGCCGGTGCGGCTTGGGCTTGCGCACCACTGGCCAGGGTGGCCCACAGCAGCAGGGTGGCCACGGGGGCCAAGGTTCGGGGTGAGGAAAGCATGGGTGGGCGGCTCCAACACTGAGAGAGAAACAGAGAAGCGCGCAGCGTAGTGAAGGCTGCGCGCTGTGTCTGCCGCCATGCGACCAAGTGGCGCAGGGGCCGACGAGATGGCGCTATTGCGGGTGTGCCATCGCCGCTGGCCGCCAGCGGGCCATGCTCAGGCAGTCAGCATACTCACCGTGGCGGATGGCATAGCCGCGCTGGCGGCCCTCCTCCTCAAAGCCGTGGCGCTGGTAGAGCGCAATGGCGCGGGCGTTGTCGGCAAACACCGTCAGCTCGATGCGCTGCAGGGTTGTCCAGTTGTCCGCATAGTCGGTCAGCGCGGCCATCAGCGCGTGCCCCACGCCCTGGCCTTGGGCGGGCACGGCCACCGAGATGCCCAGGCCAATGGCATGCCTGCGCCGCAGCAGGGGCGAGCTGCCAAACAGGCCCGCGCTGGCCACCACGTGGCCGCCCAGTTCTGCCACCAAAGAGATGTCCATGCTGCCCGGTGCGGTGGGAGTGGACAGGCGCTCGCGCCACATCGCCTCGCTGGGGTGCGGCAGTTGCAGCAGTTGGCCAAACACGGCCGGATCGGCCATATAGGCGGCCAGGGCGGCGGCGTCGTCTGGGCGGCTGCGGCGGATGCTGATCTCTGAGGGAGGGGCAGAACGGTCGGGGTTCACATCAAAGCTCCTTGAGGGTTGGGAGGCACAAAAACAAAAAGGCCCGCTGTGTTGGCGGGCCTTGGGGGGTGGCAGGGTCTCTGCTGGGAAAGCTGCGGGCTCGCTACGCCCTTGGGGGTGGGGGTTGAAACATCGCTTGGGTGACGACGACGACCACGGTGCGCACGTGCGCAAACACACCACCGGTTGGGTGGGCCGCTAGAACAGCAAAGCGGGGGGTGGTGTGGAGCAAGCTCATGGGTGCAGTATGTGGGGCGGGCTGGGTGGGCGTCAACGGCACTTGTGGCGTGCGTTGTAGAAGCGTCATTCCTTGGTCGGCAGTCGGTCGTCGTCCGCCGGTGGCAGGCCGCCAGCTCGCCCAAGAATGGCCAAGGCCGATTGAAGATCACCGCGCTGGGCCCTCTCTCCAAAGAACTGGGCAGTACGCATGGCCGAAAGCTTTTCGGCCACGGCGCTGACGATGAACTGGTTCAAGGTCGTGCCGTCTTCACGGGCCACTTGTTCGGCCCCTTGTTTGAGAGACGCCGGCAGACGCAGGGCGAAGTTACTGGGGGTTCCCATGGTCACACTCCTTGAAAGTATTGAGCCGGGCCGATGACCTGAACGCCAAATTGACGGGCCTGCGGCAGAAAGTCACGCTGATTGAATGTCACGATCACGACGTTCTTGCCAAGCCCAAGACCGTTGACCGCCAACTCAAGAACCAGATCATCTTTGGCGTCACGCAACTGTGGACGCCAGAGAAACTGTATGTCCACAGGAGTCACGACGCTCGCGAAAACATCCAGCACATTGAGCACTGCAGTGCGATGAAGTTGCATCGCTTCCAATTGTTCAGGGCGAAGCAATACGTCTTCGTATTCGAGAAAGAGTGGGACGCTGCAAATGACGGGGACTTGCCGCACCAGGGCGCGGCGCAGCAGCTCTGCGGAGGCCCCGGTCGGGCTGCGCAAAGCGGCCACAAGCACATTGGTATCCATCACCACGTTCATATTGCCCGCAATATAAAACAATCTCAACCAGTCTTCAAGCCGAGCCAGCACGGGAGTCAAGAAGCACGGCGGACAAAGCTGCCCTCACCGCCGCCACACGCTCAGCCACACTGCCGCGCACAGGCAAGGCCTGCACACCACGCTCGGCCAGGGCTTGCTGTGTCCAAGTGTGTTGGCGGTGTTGCCAGGCCAGGTCGCGGCGGGTGCCGTCTTGCACCAGGCCAAAGTCGGGCTCGCACAGCACCGTCAGCGCATAGGGGCGCAAGGCCCACGGGCGCAGCGCGGGGGCGGCGGGGCTGTGGTCCAGCTCGGCGTAGCCTAGGGTAGTCAAGGGGGAGGTGTCGCACACCAGCACGTGGCCGCCCTGATGCGCCACGCGCAGGGCGGCGGCGTCTTCCAGGCGGCATTGTTCGCGGGCGATGTGCAGCAGGTCATCGGGCGTGAGTTGGCCGCCGCGCTGCACCCACCACTCGCGGCCAAATTCGGGCACCCATTCGGTGTGCAGGGCCTGGGCCAGGGCTTGAGCCAAAGTGGTTTTGCCGGTGGACTCGGCCCCCAGCAGCAGCACGCGGGGCAGCCAGTCGGCCCAGACCTGGGGGGAAAGGTGCAGGGCATGGGCCCAGGGCTGGGCGCGGATGTGGCTGGCGGCGATGGGGTGGGTGGTGCGGGCCACGTCCACAAGCACGGGCCGCACAGTGGAGCCTAGCGTGGTTGACAGCACCTGGGCGCAGGCGGGGCCCCAGGGCTCGCTGCAAAACAGTGCGCCCAGCGGGGCTTGCAGATCGTTCCTCAACACGGTGGTTAAGAGCCAGGCCAGGTAGTGCTGGTGGGTGGCGTCGGCGGCGTCGTTGGGCGGCATGGGCTGAAAGGAGTGGCCCATGGCCGCGCAGCGTTGCTGCACCCAGGTGTCGTCGATGGCCAAGGCTCGACCATGGGCCTGCACATGCGCATAGCGGGTGTTGACGCGCGCATCCAGCCAGCGCTGACGGCGTTCAAGCCCGCAGCCCGGCAGCTCAGGATTGCTGTAGCCCAGCACCAGCAGATGTTGGCAAGCTTGGGCGGCCTGCTCAATCAAGAACTCATGGCCCCGGTGCAGGGGCGAGAACTTGCCCACCACCAGGCCTTGGCTGAAACGCGGCGCGCTCATGCGCCCTGCCCTTGCTGCTCTTGCTGCTCTTGCATCGTGCGCCACTCGCGCCACCAGCGCCACCCGCCCCACCAGGCATTGAGCCAATAGGCGGCATAGAGCACGGCAGTGAGGTGAAGCTCGCGCTGCCAAAACAGGGGAACGCTGAGGGTGTTGACCAGCAGCCAAAAGGCCCAGGTCTCTAAGCGCCGGGTCATCAGCAGGCCTTGGGCCACGAGCGAGAGGCTCATCACCGCTGCGTCTTGATAGGGCATGAAGGCCTGGGTGTGGTGGAACAGCAAGCTGCCGTAGCCCCAGGTGAGCAGGCCTGCCGCTAGCACCAAGCCCAGCAAGAGGCCCCTGCCCGTGCGGCGGATGGGGCGCGGCGTGGCCTCAGCGCCGCGCCAATACCACCAGCCCCACAGGCTGCTGATCAAAAACAGGGCTTGCAGCGTGGCGTCGGCAAGGAGCTGGCTTTGGTAGAACAGCAGCCCAAACAAGACGCAGCCCACAATACCCGTCCACCTAGTGGCGACATGGTTGCGGGCGGCCAAGAAGATGGACAGTGTGGTGACCGCATTCGCGGCGATCTCCAAAGGGCTCATGGCTCGTCTCGGGTGTGTTGGCGCACTTTGTCGTCGGTGTTCAGTTGCGTGATGTGCAGCGGCCAGAGGCCCAGCAACTGCTGTAGTTCGGTCGCGATTTGCACCCGTTCGGCGTCCGCAGGCCAAGGGTCCAAACGAAGATGGAGCGCGCCCGTGGCCGCTTGGTGCAGGGCCCAGCGGCGCAAGGGGTGGCGCTGTAGCAGATGGGTCAGCTCGATGTTGTTGAGCCAGCGGCCACTTGTGCAGGCAAAGCGCACCGGGCTGCGGCCTTGCAGGTCGACCAGCATCCAGCCGCTGGGGCGGTGCACCCAGCGCGCGTGGTCGCCCGTGCGGTAGCGCAGAAGGGGCAGCAAGGGGTTGAAGCCGCCGGTCAGGGTGATTTCGCCGGGCTCGCCCTCGGGCTGTGGGTGGCCCTGCTCGTCCAAAATTTCAATGAACAAGCCGGGCTGCAGGGGTTGCCAGGCTTGCTGGGCGGGCTGCCACACCGCGATGGGGCCGGCCTCGTTCATGGAATAGAGGTCGAGCACCGGGCAGGCAAAGCGGGCTTCCAGGTCTTGGCGTAGGCGGTGGCTCAGGGCCATGGAGGTGGACAGCAAGGCGCGGGGCTTGTGCTGCATCTCCAGGCCCGCCAGCTCGGCCAAAGACACGGGGTCGCCCGAGATGAGCTCAGGGGCCAAGGCGTTGAGGTAGGCCGCGCGGTCTTGGGCCTGCCGCCATTCATGCACCGCGAGGTTGAGCTTGACCACGCCGCACTCGCCTTGCAGTGGGTTCACAGACGCATAGGTGAAACAACGCTCTTGAAAGCCCGCCAACACCGCCCCCACCTGCCCTGCCCCCGCCCGCAGGCGGATGCCGAAGTGCGCCAAGGCGCGCTGATGAAAGGCCCGATAGTCGGCCGCCACGCTGGGCAGCGAGGGCACTTTGAGCGGATGGCCGGTGGTGCCGGAGGTGCTGAAGCAGATCAGCGGCTCTTGTGCCGCGCGGGGGTGAGTGGCCCAAACACGGCGGGCGAGGTCGCCGCTCAGGTCAGCCCGCTGGGTGGTGGGCATGTCGCTCCAGGGCAAGGGTTTGGAGCCCAGTGCAGCCCAGGCGGGGATGTGCGGCCAGCGGCGGGCGAGCCAGGGGCTTAACCACCAAGGCTGCTGGCCTCGCAAACCTGGCGGTGGCAGCGGCGCATGCCGCCACACGGCCTGACGCCAACGGCAGGCTTGCTGGGCGGCGGCAGAGAGGCGCGGCCCGCTTTGGTTGCGAAACAGCGGCGCGTGCGGGTGCTGGCGCATCCAGCGCCACAGGGCCAGGCCTTGCGGGCTGAGGGTGGGGAACAGCGCAGGGGGCGGCTGATCCGCCCAGCCCTGCAGTGCCTCATTCCCGGGTGTATTTGTCTGCACCATCCTGGGCGTCGGGCTGGCTGAGGCGGGCTTGCAGGGTGGTCTCGGCCTGCGGGTCAAGGGGCGCGGGCGGTGGCTTGGGCTTGCTGCCAAGCCACGTCCAGGCCAGGGCGATCAAGGAACAGTAAAGTAACAAGCTAGCCGATGGGGGCATCCAGCTCGTGCCAAAGCTCGACAACAGCAGGCCTGCCCCCAGCATGAAAAAATCAACCCGAATCCCGAACGACTGGTACTGAACAGCATCAGCAGGAATGACAGGGCCAGAAATGTCCAGCCCATCGCAGGTTGCAATGTCCAACTTCTGGCAACAGCGTGGATACCCATGAGGATGGATGCCAGGAACAAGCCAGAGATGACCGCCGCAGCCGCGTTGGCCGAGGTCACGCGATGTCGCTCAGCCCGGTGAAGGACGAAGAACATCCCCAACCACCAGGTCAACCACGCCCACCAGGGCATGTGGGCGAGGTTCAGCAGCTCGGCCATTCAGCCCAATCAAGCCGCAGGCGGATCGTCCTTGGCGCGCACTACGGGATTGGGCAGTTGCACCGCCGGCTCGTCTACCGTCCGAGCATCCACATCCACCACCTCGCTGTCCACCGGTCCAGGGCCGGGGCGCTGCCAGGCAAAGCCGCCTCTGAAGCCGCCCTTGCCCGTGCCAAAGGCAAAGCCTTGGGTCGCGTTGGGGTCGGGCTTGGTGAAGAAGCAGCCCCACACCGTCAGCCCCACGGCCATCAGCAAAAGGATGCTGTTGATGGCCCGCAGGTCCAGCAGCAGGCCAAAGAAGGCGGTGAGTGCCACCAAGCCAAACAGCGGCCAGGAGATGAGTGCCAGCATCATCACGCCCCACCAGCCTTTGCGGGCGGCAAAGGCCATGAGCACCGGGGCCAGGACCACGCCAATCACCGCCGTAGCTTTGGGCCCGGGGTAGATGCCCACCAGCTCGCGGCCAAAGCTCAGCACGGCGGCAAAGATGAACAGTGCGAAGCCCGCGCCGCGCAGCTTGAGCGCCAGAGCCGAGCGCGGCATGCCGCTGCGGGCATTGACCCAGAAAAAGGCCGCCAGCCAGACCAGCCACCAGACAAAGTGCATGTCTGAGAGCTGGGCCAGGCCGGTCCAGATTGGGGAATCGACCA
>JAXHNT010000026.1:0-47001 GCA_034520165.1 Ideonella sp. | reverse complement strand
ATCCTCATTGGCCCCATCCACTTGCACGAGCAAGCCGACATCGTCAGCGGTGAATTTACGAGGAAATGGAGCCGCCGGCGCGCTGTAGCGTTTGATCAGCGGCACGCCCGCGAGCCGGTTCTTGCGCCAAAGCCCTACCAGGCGGGTGATTTGGGCACGGCAGTAGCCGCTGCGTGAAATGCGCAGGTAGGCCAGCACCACACCGCGCTCCGATTTGTTGCGCCGAGGGTAGTCGAAGCGCTTGAGGACGCGGCCGACGTTGGCATACCGCTCTGAGTCGTCGTCACCTGCTGCGTTTGTGAATTTGACTTCGGGCGTGGCGTCCACGAAGTCCTGAAGTTGGTGGATTGTGCGCAGCTTTGTTTCGTCCATGTTGATCACCATCTTTGGATGATCAAGCCAACAGCAGGGCCTGCGCTACACCTTCAGGCCCACTTCTGGCTGGAAATACGTCGGCCGTTCAGGCTCATACCTCGTTGGACAAGGCTCATCCCGGCGAGTTGTGCCTCAAGGTCGGTACCATATTGACCGTTTTTGAAACTGGCGCACTATTTGGAGGTTATTCATGAGCATGGATGTAGTGGACTACGAGATCAAAGGCTCGGAGATGCAGTTTGTCGAGGTCGAGTTAGACCCAGGTGAAGCTGCAGTGGGCGAGGCGGGCAGCCTGATGTACATGGAGTCCGGCATTGGCATGGACACCGTGTTCGGCGACGGGGCTCAGCCAACAGGTGGCTTCTTTGGCAAGCTGCTGGGGGCTGGCAAGCGCTTGATCACCGGTGAGTCCCTGTTCACCACGGTTTACACCAACAATGGCGCGGGCAAGCAAAAGGTCGCCTTTGCTGCGCCTTACCCTGGCAAGATCATTCCGATGGAGCTGAGCAAGATGGGCGGCATGCTCATCTGCCAGAAGGATGCTTTCCTTTGCGCTGCGCGCGGTGTTTCCTTGGGCATCTACTTCCAGCAAAAGCTATCGGTCGGTTTCTTCGGGGGTGAGGGCTTCATCATGCAAAAGCTTGAAGGCAATGGCCTGGCTTTCGTGCATGCGGGCGGCACAGTCATGCGTCGTGAACTCAAGCCTGGTGAGACCTTGCTGGTGGATACCGGTTGCGTGGTGGCGTTTTCGCCCAATGTCAACTTTGAGATTCAGTACGTCGGCAAGATCAAAACGGCGTTGTTTGGCGGCGAAGGCCTTTGTTCTTCGCCAAGCATACAGGCCCAGGCACCGATCTGGCTGCAAAGCCCTGCCGTTCTCGCGCTTGGCCAGCCGCATCTTCGCAGGCAGCACCCCAATGGGCGGCTCGCGCGAGGAGTTCGCTGCTGGGCGGCTTCGCCGGCGGCAGCCTGCTTGGGTCGCGGTGTTGGGCTGGCGACGACGATTGAGTCCCTTTGTCCCGGATCAATCCGGCACTGGGCTACAAGGACATTCGGGCCAGCATGGTCACCGCCTACACTGCCGAGTTGTCTTGTTCTCAGGATGCTTGTCCACCTGTTGATCATTCCCCGGCGGCCCGTCCCTGCCCACCAGCGCCCTTGCGGGTCTGCCTCAAGCTGGTGCTCGTCTTCGGCCTGCACGTCTCTGAGCCCTTTGCTGACCGTCCGGCGAGGTGGCGGCACAAGCTGGCGGCAAAGGCACTCGGCCCATTTTTGTGCTGAACTCTCTCGATGCGAACGTCAGCGTCATTGATCCGGTGACATTGACTGAGCGTAAACGCATCCCCGTCGGCAAAGAGCCGCATCACCTCTATTTGACGCCCGACGAGAAATCTTTGTTGGTGGCCAATGCGGTCGGCGATTCCCTGACCTTTATTGACCCGGTCACGGCCGAGGTACAGCGCACGGTCACCGGCATCGTGGATCCTTATCATTTGCGCTTCTCACCAGACATGAAGTGGTTTGTCACACTGGCCAATCGGCTCAACCATGTGGACATCTACCGCTGGCAACCCCAGAACGCCAGTGAGCCATTGAAGTTGGTCAAGCGCATTGCTACCGGCAAGACGCCCAGCCACCAATGGATAGACAGCAAGAGCACCGTGGTCTATGCGTCCATGCAAGACAGCGATGAACTGGTAGCCATTGACCTTGCCAGCCAGAGCGTGCGTTGGCGCGTGCCGACTGGCAAGATGCCAGCCGATGTTTATTTGACGGCCGATGACAAGACCCTCTACGTTGCCCTGACCGGCGATAAGTTCGTGGAGGTTTACGATGTCTCCAGTGGGCCAGGAAAACTCGTCAAGCGCATTCAAACTGGTGAAGGCGCTCATGCCTTTCGCGCCAAGGGAGACAAGCGACACCTTTTTGTCAGCAACCGAGTTGCCAACACGGTCAGCCTCATCGACACCCACAGCATGTCCGTGGTGTCTGAGTTACCCGGACCTGGGGGGCCTGACTGCATGGATTTGCTGGCTGACGGCAAGACCTTGCTGCTGACTTCGCGCTGGGCCCGCAAACTGACCTATGTGGATATCGAGTCCAAGAAGGTCATTCGCCAGATTCCGGTTGGCCGCTCACCTCATGGCGTCTGGACCCTAGACCATGCGCCGCGTCAGTAAGATCCGTGCTTCGGTCGGCTTGGCTCTCGGCGTCCTATCGGCTGTTGCAGGGGCGCAATCCTGTGACAAACCTGTCTATCTGACCTTTGACACGGGTCATATGGGTGTGGCGCCTCTGATCGCTGATGTGCTGGCGCGCCACCAAGTCAAAGCCAGTTTCTTTTTGGCCAATGAACGCACCAAGACCGAGGGGGGGAGCTTAGATGCGCAATGGGCGCCGTGGTGGAAGGCCAGGGCTCAAGAAGGCCATGTGTTTGGCAGCCATACCTTTGACCACTCCTACTGGGTGGCTGACCTGCCCGATGGCCGCTTCAGGATTC
Source organism: Ideonella sp. (assembly GCA_034520165.1). Lineage (GTDB taxonomy): Bacteria > Pseudomonadota > Gammaproteobacteria > Burkholderiales > Burkholderiaceae_C > Ideonella. The sequence continues at coordinate 44,126 of JAXHNT010000026.1, read as the reverse complement.
GCCCTTCAGCCGGACCTGAAGCAGGCAAAGCGATGACATGGACAGGGGCGCAGTATTGCGCGGCCCTGCAACAGAGCGCAGAGCGCTTGAAGGGCATGACTGGCAGCGACATGCTGCCGCTGTTTCGTGCGCCTGGCGGCAAGACATCTCCGCAACTATTAGCCGCTGCCAAGTCATGTGGCTGGGCCCATGTGGGCTGGGCGCCGGCAGGGTTTTTGGGTGACGAGTTGCCCAGCCAGCGCTACAGCAATGCGCTGTTGCTGAAACAGGCTTTGCGCGACATCCGTCCGGGTGACATCTTGATGGCCCACTTAGGGATACGGTCGCGCCAGGATCCTTGGGCCCCTGCAGTCCTGGAGCCGCTGATCGTGGGTTTGAAGGCCCGCGGCCTTTGCTTCGCCACCTTGGATCAACACCCGTCCTACAAACCTTTGATCAAGGCCTCGCGCTGAGGTCGCTTTGAGCCATGTTGGAGACGCTTTTAAACTGGTTTGGCGACGCGCAGCAATGGCTGTTCGAGGCCGCCATACAGCCGCTCTTGTTCAAGCTCGGGGCGGCGTCTGTGATCGCAGAAGCCTATAACGCGACCGGTTGGCTGCTGGCGGGGATGCTGCAGATCGTGATCATGCTGCTGCTGATTGCGCCGCTGCAACGCTGGCGGCCTGCGGAGTCGATGGCTGCCTCGTCCGAACGAAAGCGGGCCATCGCCGTGGATGTGATCTACACCCTGATCCATCGATTAGGGGTGTTTCGCATGGCTGTCTTCTTTGCCATTGAGCCCTTGTGGAATGCCTTGTTTGGCTGGCTGGCGGTTCAAGGTGTGGACGGTTGGCACCTGGATCAAGCCATTGCACCGTGGTGGCCGGGCGTGACAGATACAGCGCTGGTTGGTTTTCTGGTCTATCTCCTCGTCTTTGACCTGGTGGACTATTGGCTGCATCGAGGCCAACATCAGTTGGCCGCGTGGTGGGCTCTGCATGCCTTGCATCACAGCCAGCGTCACATGACCATGTGGTCGGACAACCCGCAACCATCTGCTCGACGATTTGCTTCGTGATCTGATCTTGGCCCTGGTGGCTCGCGCCATTGGGGTGGCGCCCGATCAGTTCATGGCGTTGGTGCTGGTGGGGCGGATGCTGGAGAGCCTCTCCCATGCCAATGTCCGTATGTCATTTGGATCCATGGGTCAGCGTGTGCTGGTTGGCCCTAAGTTTCACCGCGTCCACCATGCCATTGGCATCGGGCATGAGTCTGAAGGGCACGGCACTCTAGGGGGGCACAACTTTGCGGTGCTGTTCCCGGTGTGGGACATGCTTTTTGGCACGGCCCGCTTTGACGTCCCGACGGGGCCGACCGGCATTCGCGATCAACTGCCCGAAGAAGGCGGGCGGGATTACGGTGAAGGATTTTGGGCGCAACAGCGGCTGGGCCTTTTGCGCCTCTTCGGGCGCGCTTGAGGCGTCTCCCCTAGGCGTGATGCCAGGGTGAGGGGCGCTGGGTCGCGTATGCTCACACCATGACATTGATGCTTGATTCCTTTTGGCGCGCGCTGGCCTATCTGTTCATGCCGCGCATCATCGGCCTGAGTCTCATGCCACTACTGATCGCGGGTGGCCTGACCTTGGCGATGGGCTACTTTTTCTGGACCGATGCGGTCACCGCAGTGCGGGCCACCCTGGAAAGCTGGTCATTGGTTGAAGCTTTGCTCCAGTGGGTCGATGGGATGATCGGCTCTTCGTTTCGCACTGTCCTCGCGCCGTTGGTGGTCGTGGCCTTTGCAGTGCCAGTGGTGGTGGTGTTCAGTCTTTTGCTGGTGGCTCTCTTGGCCACACCCTCCATAGTGAGCTTGGTCGCCGAGCGTCGCTTTGCAGCGCTAGACCGGCGCCACGGAGCCGCCGCTTGGCGCAGTGCGGCCTGGTCCTTGGGCTACACCGTGGCCGCCTGCTTGGCCTTGCTGCTCACGATGCCTCTGTGGTTGATCCCTGGCGTGGTGTTTGTGCTGCCGCCGCTTATCTGGGGTTGGTTGACGGCCAAGGTCATGGCCTTTGATGTGCTGGCCGATCACGCCAGCGCCGAAGAGCGCCGTGCGCTGCTCAAGGAGCATGCCTGGCCCATGATGGTGATTGGCATCACCACGGGCTTTCTGGGTGCCGCACCGACAGTCATCTGGGCTTTTGGTGCCATGACCCTGGTGTTTGCGCCGCTGCTGTTGGCCGTCTCGGTGTGGCTCTATACGGTGGTGTTCATGTTCTCGGCGCTGTGGTTTGCTCACTATGCGCTGGCGGCCCTCGGCCAGCTTCGGCGCGCCAGCACGGTAGACGTGGTGCCCATGGATAATCCTGCCCCCTTTAACAACATTGCAGGGGTGGCTCTGCCGCAAGCGCCTGCAGCCCCTGGCTTACCTGGAACCTGAGCATGGCCTTTGGATTGATTGTGGTGGGCGATGAGATCCTCTCGGGCCGCCGCCAAGATAAACACCTGACCCGCACCATTGAGATTTTGGCCGCCCGCGGCCACAGCCTCGCTTGGTGCGAGGTGATTGGGGATGACCGCACACGCATCACCGCCACCTTGAAGCGTGCGTTTGCCAGTGGCGATGTGGTTTTCAGTTGCGGCGGTATTGGCGCCACACCCGACGACCATACCCGGCAATGTGCGGCCGCAGCCTTGGAGCGCCCGCTGGCCTTGCACCCGGAAGCCAAACGGCTGATCGAGCAGCGTATGCAGGAGATGGCTGGGGAGAAAGGGGTGCCTTGGGAGCCAGATCACCCCGACAACATTCACCGCCTCAATATGGGCGTCTTCCCTCAAGGCGCCCAGATCATTCCCAACCCCTACAACCGCATTCCGGGCTTTAGCGTGGGCGACGTGCACTTTGTGCCGGGCTTCCCGGTCATGGCGCACCCGATGCTGGAGTGGGTGCTGGACACCCACTATCCCCACCTCAAGCCAGAGCCGCATGTGGAGAAAGCGGTGTATGTGTTCGGCGGCCTCGAGGCCCAGCTCACGCCCTTAATGCTGCAGGTCGAAGAGCGCTTTGAGGGCGTGCGCATCTTCAGCCTGCCCAGCGTGGACCACCCTCAGCGTGGCAAGCACATTGAGCTGGGCGTCAAGGGTGCCCCGGAACAAGTGGCCCGGGCATTCGAGTTTTTGCAACATGGCCTGCGTGCCGTGCCCGGCCTGGTGTTCAGCACCGAATAGGTGCGGCGGCATTTGCACCATCAAGGTGCGGGTGCACCATAAAAGAGCTTTAATGGTGAGATTGTTGCGCGGGCGCTCAGCTCGGCGTGCGGCAGCCGAGGTCTTGGTGCCGGGCTTCTTTGGGGTCGCTGGGGGGGGCTGGGTTGCAAGGGTTGTCCTTGAGCGCGGTCACCAAAAGTGGGCACGCTTTCTGCTACATTCCGCCCGCTGAGTTTGAACTGTCTCAGGGTCTTCACCGGCTCTGTGGCTCACCAAACTCCAAGCCGCAAGCCCCTCTCATAACTGATCCGCAGGAGCCTTTTGATGGCCAAGACCGTCGCTGATGTGATGAAGATGGTGAAAGACAACGACATCAAATTCGTTGACTTCCGCTTCACTGATACCCGTGGCAAAGAACAGCACGTGACCGTGCCGGTTTCCCACTTTGACGAAGACAAGTTCACTTCGGGCCATGCTTTCGACGGTTCGTCGATTGCAGGTTGGAAGGGCATTGAAGCCTCGGACATGCAGTTGATGCCTGACCCGAGCACCGCCAACATCGACCCCTTCTTCGAAGAGCCCACCCTGATCCTGACCTGCGACGTCATCGATCCCGCTGACGGCAAACCTTACGAGCGTGATCCACGCTCCTTGGCCAAGCGCGCTGAAGCCTATACTGAAGGCCTCGGGCCTGGGTGACGCTGCGTACTTTGGCCCTGAGCCCGAGTTCTTTGTGTTCGACAGCGTGCGTTGGGCCAACGACATGTCGGGCTGCTTCTTCAAGATCGAATCTGAAGAAGCGGCTTGGAACACCGGCAAGGAATACGAGCACGGCAACACCGGCTATCGTCCTACTGTCAAGGGTGGCTACTTCCCCGTGCCCCCGGTCGATAGCGCACAAGACATGCGCTCTGAAATGTGCTTGCTGTTGGAGCAGTGCGGTATTCCTGTCGAAGTGCATCACCACGAAGTGGCGAATGCAGGCCAGATGGAAATCGGCACCAGATTCAGCTCGCTGGTCGAGCGCGCGGACTGGGTTCAGCTGCAAAAGTACATCATCGTGAACGTCGCTCATGCCTACGGCAAGACCGCGACTTTCATGCCCAAGCCCATCGTCGGCGACAACGGCTCGGGCATGCACGTGCACCAGTCGGTCTGGAAGGACGGCAAGAACCTGTTCGCTGGCGACGGCTATGCCGGTCTGTCGGACTTCGCGCTCTACTACATCGGCGGCATCATCAAGCACGCTCGCGCGCTGAATGCCATCACCAACCCTGGCACCAACAGCTACAAGCGTCTGGTCCCTGGCTTCGAAGCCCCGGTGAAGCTGGCTTACTCGGCCAAGAACCGCTCGGCCTCGATCCGCATCCCCTATGTGGCCAACCCCAAGGGCCGCCGCATTGAGGCACGTTTCCCCGATCCTTCGGCCAACCCCTATCTGGCTTTTGCGGCCTTGCTGATGGCTGGTTTGGATGGCGTGGAAAACAAGATCCATCCGGGCGAAGCCGCCACCAAGGATCTCTATCATCTGCCCCCGGAAGAAGACGCGAAGATCCCGACCGTCTGCCACAGCCTGGACCAGGCTTTGGAATACCTGGACAAGGACCGTGCATTCCTGACCAAGGGCGGCGTGTTCACCGATGCCTACATCGATGCCTACATCGACCTGAAGATGCAAGAAGTGACGCGCTTCCGCATGGCCACCCATCCGGTGGAATTCGACATGTACTACGCGCTGTAATTCTTCGGAGTTGCCCGCAACAGGAAAGGGACGGCTTGCCGTCCCTTTTTTTTCGTCTTGAACCTGTGTCTGAACCGGGGCGCGGTTCAGCCGCATGCCGTGGGGCCCGCGAGTCCTTTGCGCCGGAGAGGGCCAAGTTTCGCCACGACAGGCCCCTGATGCTTTCGGGCGACAATTCCACGATGAAGACTTCTCTGCACCTGCGCCTGGCCCGGCCTCATGTCCTGGCCCTGCTGATGACCGGCTTCACCTCGGCCGGCGCGCTGGCCCAGACGGGTTCTGTCTATTACGTTTGCCCCGGCAATATCTTCACCAATACCATTTCAGCCAAAGAGGCCGAGACAGCGAGGCTGCAAAGCGCGCGAGGCCCAGCAGCCCACCTCAGTGCCCGCCCCCAAGCCGCGCCCGGCGGCAATGGGGTGCGGCAAGCCAGCGCCGTTGGCCACCCGTCCTCGCCCCGCCGAAACATCGCATCGACGCTTCCGAGCAAAAAGCGCGTGACACCGATGCCCGCCGAATCCTCGAAACCGAATTGCGTAAAGAGGAAGAGAAGCTCGAATCACTGCGCCGGGAGTACAACAACGGCGAGCCGGAGCGGCGCGGCGATGAACGCAACGCCCAAAAGTACCTGGACCGTGTGGCCGAGCTGAAGGCCGCCATCAGCCGCAAGGAGGCCGATCTGGCCGCCATCCGGCGCGAACTGGGCAAGTTGCCACGTGATCCGCTGAGCATCGCAGCTCCAACCACTTTGCAGGCCAAGTCGCAGTGGGTCACCTTAGATCAACTGGCCACCATGGTGGCGGTGGTTGATGAGCAAGGCTGCTGCGTCTTCGTCAATAGCGTGCTCGAGTCGGTCATCGGGCTGTCGCGCAAGCACGTTGACCCAGCTGCAGCCTGTAGTGACTGGTTCAAAGAGCCCCTGGCCTTGCAAGAGGCCTTGGACGCGGTGGAGCGCAATGAGTTTGCGACCCGTCGCTTTGAGGCTGAACTGCGCCGCACGGGCGTGGGCGGGGCCGAGTCCTTGCACGTGCATGTCATCGTCAGCCAAACCGAGCATCCTTACCGAGGATTGTTGGTGGAGATGCTGGAGATCGAGCAGCAGGCGCGGCAAGAGCGAGAAGAGCGGGTGATGGGCCAAGCCCAGGTCACCAAAGAGCTGATCCGCAACCTGGCCCACGAGATCAAGAATCCTTTGGGGGGTATTCGTGGCGCCGCTCAACTGCTGGCCATGGAGTTGCCATCGCCTGAGCTGACCGAGTACACCGAGGTCATCATCCACGAGGCGGACCGCCTGCAGACGCTGGTCGACCGCCTCTTGGCGCCGCATCGCAAGCCGCATGTGGTGAGTGACGTCAATATCCATGAGGTTTGCGAGCGCGTACGCTCCTTGGTGCTGGCCGAGCACGCCAAGGGGCTCAAAGTGGTGCGTGACTACGACACCTCGCTGCCTGAGTTTCGGGGCGACAGAGAACAGCTCATTCAAGCGGTGCTCAACATCGTTCACAACGCCTGCCAGGCCTTGAGCGAGCGGATCGCGCAAGGCGATGGGCAGATTGTGTTGCGCACCCGGGCGGCGCGCCAAGTCACCTTGGGCAAGCAGCGCTATCGCCTGGCATTGGAATTGCATATCCAGGACAACGGACCGGGCATCCCCGAAGCCCTGAAGGAACGCATCTTCTACCCCCTGGTCTCAGGGCGTGAAGATGGCTCAGGCTTGGGGCTGACGCTGGCGCAGACCTTTGTGCAGCAACATCAGGGCACGATTGAATGCAGCAGCGAGCCGGGACGGACGAACTTCAAAATTGTGATCCCTCTGCCCTGAAAGCGAAGTGGCCCGGCATGAAACCCATCTGGATCGTTGACGACGACCAATCCATTCGCTTCGTGCTTGAAAAAGCACTGGCCCGAGAGCAACTGCCGGTGCGCAGTTTCTCCAACCCTCGTGATGTCTTGGCTGCTCTGGCCACTGACGAGCCTCAGGTGCTGGTCAGCGACATCCGCATGCCGGGCGGCTCGGGCTTGGACCTGCTGGCCCAGGTCAAGGCCAAGCTGCCCGGCCTGCCCGTCATCGTGATGACAGCCTACTCTGACCTGGATAGTGCAGTCTCGGCCTTCCAGGGCGGCGCGTTTGAGTACCTGCCCAAGCCGTTTGATTTGCCCAAGGCGGTGGAGCTGATCCAGCGCGCGGTGGACGAAAGCCTGCGTGAGCAGGTCAGCGACGAGCGCAAAGCCGAAGCCCCTGAAATGCTGGGACAAGCGCCTGCCATGCAGGATGTCTTCAGGGCCATTGGGCGGCTGAGCCAAAGCAATGTCACGGTCCTGATCACGGGCGAGTCGGGCTCTGGCAAAGAGCTGGTCGCTCGGGCTTTGCATCGCCACAGCCCCCGCGGCGATGCGGGCAGCAACGGCCCCTTCATTGCCATCAACACTGCGGCCATCCCTAAAGACCTGCTGGAGTCTGAGTTGTTCGGCCATGAGCGCGGCGCGTTCACCGGCGCGCAGACCATGCGCCGTGGCCGCTTTGAACAAGCCGATGGCGGCACCCTGTTCCTGGATGAAATCGGCGACATGCCGTTTGACTTGCAGACGCGCTTGTTGCGTGTGCTGTCTGATGGTCAGTTCTACCGCGTGGGCGGCCATCAGCCGCTCAAAGCCAACGTGCGCGTGATTGCAGCCACCCACCAGCATCTGGAAGAGCGCGTGCGCCAGGGTGCGTTCCGCGAGGACTTGTTCCACCGGCTCAATGTGATTCGGCTGCGACTGCCACCGCTGCGTGAGCGCCGTGAAGACATTGCCCCGCTGACCCGATTCTTTCTGGGCAAGAGCGCCAAAGAACTGGGTGTGGAGACCAAGCGCATCACTGAGGACGCGCTGGAACGTCTGATGGGCTTTGAGTTCCCTGGCAACGTCCGCCAGTTGGAGAACCTCTGCCATTGGTTGACGGTGATGGCACCCTCTCAGGTGATCGAAGCCAAAGACCTGCCGCCTGACATGCTGGAAGGGGATGCCACACCGGTGCGCCAGGACGCGCCAGTGCCTGCCTCCCATCCAGGGGCTGAAGCCGTGCTGGCCGCAGGGCCAGCGCGCACCCCGCCACAGGCTGCTTTGCCTGCAGCGCAGGCTGGTGAGTCGACTTGGGTCAAAGACCTGGAATCCGAAGCTCGTCGATTGCTGACCGAGGGCCGCGAGGATGTATGGGACGTGCTGACCCGACAGTTCGAGGCGCGGCTCATTGAAACGGCCGTGGCCATGACCCGAGGCCGCCGCATTGAGGCGGCCCAAAAACTGGGCATCGGCCGCAACACGATCACCCGCAAAATTCAGGAACTGGGGCTGGATGTCTGAGCGGGCGTGCGCCCCCGGCGCACTTCAGGGCTGACCCAAGAACAAATACACCGTGGTGCTGCGGCCCGCTGTGCGGCCCAAGCCTATGAAGAGCGGTCCGACGGGTGTTTCGGCAGCGGCGAACAAGGAGCCGGCTGTCAGCAAATCTTTGGCATATCCTTTGGTGGGCTTGGCATCCCAAGCATTGCCCAGTTCTAAAGACCCGCCTAGCAAGAGCCTACGGCCAAACAGGTCAAGGGTGCTGACGCGGTTCAAGTAGGCCAGCCGAAGCAGGGCCAGCTTAGACCCAGAAATCGACGTGGGTGCTGAGCCTGAGAGTTCTAGGAAGCCACCCATGTCAAAGGTGCTGGCCCCCTGCCCATCGGTCGAGCGGGCCTTGCCCACGCGCAAGGCGGGCCAAAAGGTGTGGTCGCCAAGGGTCAGAGCACCCGTCCAGCGGAGTTCCAGCTTGGTGTCCGTCGCACCGTCGCCGGACTGGATGCGTCCCAACTGCATTGAAAGGCGTTGGCCGCTGCTGGGCAAAAATGCGTTGTCGAGGGAGTCAGTGACGTAGCGGGCATAGATTTCGTTCTCACTGAAACCAAAGGCGACATCTGTCGCCACCAGCGCACCCTCTGCTGTCGCCACGTTCAATATGGATGTTGCGCGATAGACCTTGCGCGACGCGCCGAGGCGAATCTCTGTCTGCTTGGAGAGTTCCGCGCCCAACTCCGCCTGAACGCGGTGCTCCTTAACGTCACCGGTCAAGGCTTGCTTGCCGTCAATGAACAATGATTTTTTATAGCTCAACACCCCCGCTCCAGCAGAGGCAAAAACAGGTGCATTGAGCCAAAACGGCTGATGAATCTCGGTGCTCAAGCCATTTGTGCGACCCAGGTCCAAGCGGTTGCGCCACTGCCCACCGGCGGCATTGAGCCAGGTTCGCAGGTGCCCCAAGCGAAAGCTGATGGAGCCTTCTCCGGCGAGATCCACAGAAGCATCTAGGCCCACACGCAGGTAGTTGGGGCCCCAGAACTTTTCTTTGGCGTCGATCAAAACGCCGAAGTCATCTCCCTTGCGAACATTGCGTACCGACACACGTTCGAAATCGCCCATCTCTTGGACGCGCGCGATCGCTGCTTGAATATCTTGGGCATCGGCAGTGGCCCCGACCTTCAAGCCAGCGGCATCCAAGACCGCCTGGGCAGGAACGACCGCCAGCGGTGTGACCTCTACAAATTCGACGGGCGCAGGCTCTCGCGCTAGGCGCGCCTGCGAGCGTTGCCATTCAGCGTACTGTGCTGCGGGGAGTGAGAGCGAGGCCAGACGTGTCTCCAGAGGCTGGGTCGCTTGTTCGCCGATGGAGACGACTTCTTGAACCCTGGCAAAGTCCAGAAAGCTATAGCCTGCTAGATCCGGCGAAATCAGTACATCTTGAGGGCCAAGCAAAGCCTTTTGGGCGGTGACGTTTTGCTCGGTCAGGATGTTGATCATCTGCTGCGAGACACTCAAAAGGCTTCTCAACTCGTTACGCGGCGTCAAGGGCGTGCCGATGTTGACCGCGATGATGCGCTGCGCACCCATGCGTTTGGCCACATCCACCGGCAGGTTCTTGACCAAGCCGCCGTCTGCCATGAGGCGACCGTTCAATTCGATGGGCGAGAACAAGCCTGGCACCGACATTGAGGCCCGGATGGCTTCGTACAAATTGCCTTGGTCGATCACGACCTCTTGGCCAGACTCCAAGTCAGTGGCCACCGTTCGGAAAGGGCGAGGCAGCACATCGAACTGAATGGACTCCGGCACATGGGCCGTCAGGGTCTGCAACAGTTGCTCAAACTTGCCGCCGCTGACGACACCGCTGGGCAGCGAGATGCCTGACGCCGAAAGCCCCATCTCCAAACCGATCGGGAAGGCATAGTCGTCGGCGCGCCGCGTCACGCCCAATCGACTGCGGTCGACCTTCTCGTTACCCAATGCGGACCAGTCGGTCTTGAGAAAGGCAGCTTCAATCTCCGCGCCACTCATGCCCGAGGCGTAAAGCCCACCCACGATGGAGCCCATGCTGGTGCCCACCACGCAATCAATGGGCACGCGCAAGCGCTCTAAGACCTTGATCACCCCCACGTGGGTGAAGCCGCGAGCCCCGCCGCCGGACAGCACCAAGCAGGTCTTGGGGCGGGCCTCAGGCGCGCCTGGCGCACTCGAGTTGGACTGCGCCGAGGCCTGGGCACCTGTGAAAGCCAGGGCTAAACCCAAGCAGCGAAGCAAAGAGATTTTCATGGTGTCTTAAGCAGGGTTGAGCGACAGCACGACGGGCGCATGATCACTGGGGCGTTCGTTCTTGCGAGGCAGCTTGTCAATGGTGCAGGCTTGCACGCGGCCACGCAAAGCTGCGCTGGTGAGGATGTGATCGATGCGCAGGCCTTGGTTCTTGCGGAAGGCCAGGTTGCGGTAGTCCCACCAACTCCAACTCTTGGGGGGCTGCTCAAACAAGCGGAATGCGTCCACCAGACCTTGGTTCAGCAGCGCCTGAAAGTGCGCGCGCTCTTGCGGGGTGCAGTGGATCTGCCCGGCCCAGGCCACGGGGTCGTAGACATCACGGTCTTCCGGGGCGATGTTGTAGTCGCCCATCAGCACCAACTGCGGGTGGCGGTTCAACTCCTCGGCCACATGCTTTTGCAGGGCCTCCAGCCAGCCCATTTTGTAGACGAACTTGTCGCTGTCTGGTGCTTGGCCGTTGGGAAAGTAGGCGCCAATAACGCGCACCTCGCCCACCGTTCCGGTGATCACCCGAGCCTGCTCATCCGCGAAACCCGGCAGATTGCGGACGATGTCGGTGGCGGGGGTGCGGCTTAACAGGGCCACGCCGTTGTAGGTCTTCTGACCAAACCACTGAGCGTAGTAGCCAGCGGCCTGCAACTCGGCATGCGGAAACTTATCGTCCGTCAGCTTGGTCTCTTGCAGCACGATCGCGTCCACTGGGTTGGCGGCCAGCCAATCCAGCAGTTGGGGCAGACGCACGCCCAGCGAGTTCACATTCCAGGTGGCCAATTGCATGAGGGCTTTCTTCTTAGGTCAGGGGCGATGCGCGCTCGTAAGAGACGAAGGCAAAGTCGAAGTCGTTGGGGGCAGCGGCGCGGTGCTGCTCTCGGCTGACTTCCTGAAAGTCCGCCGCAGGCCAGGCCGGGAAGTGGGCATCTCCCTCTACGCCCACGTTCAACTCGGTCAGCACCAAGCGGTGCGCGTAGGGCAGGGCTTGGGCATAGAGTTGCGCGCCCCCCATCACAAACACGGTGTCAGCGGGTGTGAAACGCGCCAGCGCTTCGGCCAAGGTGTGCACCACCTCGGCGCCTGGGGCCTCAAAGCCCGTTTGGCGAGTCAGCACCACATTGCGGCGGCCGGGCAGGGGGCGGAAGCGCGCGGGCAGGGACTCCCAGGTCTTGCGGCCCATCAACACTGGATGGCCTTGGGTGCTGCGCCGAAAATGCGCCATGTCTTCGGGCAAGTGCCAGGGGAGTTGGTTGTCGCGGCCGATCACGCGGCCTTTGGCCATGGCGGCAATCAAGACAATGCAAGGAGTGGAGTCACGCATCTGGAGGATTGTCGCTGCTCCGCACGGTGAGCGGCAACGTGACCGTGACCCGCAGGCCTTGCCCATCCTCAGGGTCGGACAGCGCCACCGTGCCGTTCATGTCCGTCACGCCGTCTCGCACGATGGACAAACCAAGGCCGACCCCGATTTGGCCATGCGCCTGACCGCGCTGAAAGCGCTCGAAGACTTGGGCCTTGAGGGCATCAGAGATACCTGGGCCATGGTCACGCACAACGAGCAGCGCCTGCCCCGCATCCCGATGCAAGGACACCGTCACCTCTTGGCCTGGGGCTGAATACTTGATGGCATTGTTGACGAGGTTGTCGACGATCGACTCAAGCACCTCGCGAATGCCGTTGACGGTGCACGCTTCATGGCGCACTAAATGCAGGGTCACCGATTTGCGGTCCGAAAGGCTCGACAGCTCTGCGAGTCGCATCTGCAACAAGACATCGAGGCGGAGTGGCCCCCGGGCCTCTCCCAAAGCTGTGTGGCCGTCATTGCGCAACATCGTCATCAGTTGCTCCACCACACGGCTCATGCGGCGAACGCCACTCATCAAGCTCTGCAACTGACCTTGGGCGCGGTCCGGGAGCATGAGTTGTTGCAGTCCCTCAGCGTTCACCTGAATGGCCGCGAGCGGTGTGCGCAGTTCGTGCGCCGCATTGGCCACGAACTCCCGTTCACGAGCGGTGCTGCGTTGATGTTCATGGGACCACTTGGACACAGCGCCTGCCAAGGCCCGTAATTCCACGGGCACCTTGTTCAAGGGCAGCGCCGCCATAGAGCCGGCGCCGCTCGTTTCTATGCCAGTGGCCAGGCGCTTGAGCGGCCTCAGACCCCACCAAAGTGCCAGCAGCATGGGTATAAACAGCACGATCAGCGTCAACACTGCGGGCCAAAGCACAAAGTCAGAGCCGAACACATATCGGGCGATCTCCCAGGTGCCGCGATACCGGTCCAGCGCACAGGCGGTGAAGCGATGGTCTGCTGATTGCTCGCAGACCTGCCACCAACGACCATGCTCACTTTGCAGCACGCGTGGGGTGCTCCATGGGGCTGAAAACTGATGAAGGTCAGCAGGGAGCCCCTTCGTGGCAAACACCAGCTTGGCACCATCGAACAACTGAAGACAAAGCCGGTCGCCGGGGTCTGAAGGGTCCTGATTCTTGTCCTTCCAAGTGGCCTCCACATGGTCGTCCAGCGTCTGGATCGCCTGTTCCATGAGGCTTGGATGCTCCCGCAGGACTTCGGCATGCTTCAGCAAGGCCCAGCGGGCGCCGCTGTAATCGAAGAACTGAGCCGGCGAGCTGGCGTTGTGATACGCCAAATACAGCACCAAGAACCAAGAGGCCACCATGCATACGAATGTCACCAGCAGCACCTTGAAGGTGATGCTGGGCCACAAGCTCCGAAAAGCCGCCTGGGCGCGACGCGGTGGTGAGATCTCCTGGCTCATGGCGCCTGACTTTCGCTCCGGTCGATGACAAACCCGATGCCTCTGACGGTTCTGATCAGATGGCGCCCCAGCTTCTTGCGCAGATTAGACATGTGCATGTCCAATGAGCTGGCAGCTTCATTGCTCAGAGCTTCTTCTTCGATGGTGACGCGCGGCACCACGCGGCCCACGCGCCGCAGCAGTAGCACAGTGATCTGAAACTCAGTGCGCGAGAGATGTATGGCCTGACCATCGAGGTAGGCCTGATGCGCATGGTGGTCAATCTCGATCCCACAGCCGCGCAAGCCCGTCTGAGTGAAGCCCTTGAGACGGCGCACCATGGCCTGCAGCCGGGCGATCAGCTCTTCAAGTTCAAAGGGTTTGACCAGGAAATCGTCGGCCCCTTGCTTAAGGCCATCGAGCCTGTCGCGCAGGCTGTCGCGGGCCGACAAGATCAGCACAGGCTGCAAACCATTCTGGTCGCGCAGTGCGGTCAGCCAACTCAAGCCGTCGCCGTCTGGCAGGCCCAAGTCGAGCACAGCCAGGTCAAAATCCCTGGTGGACTTGAAAGACAAAGCGCTGGCGAGCGTGCGTACCCAGACGACCGTCAAGTCGTGCTGTTGCAGTGCACGTTGGATGCCCGCACCTATGTCTAAATCGTCTTCAATCAGCAGTAACTTCATGATCTGGCTCGGATTGTCGGTTTTCAATGATCGACTCGCCACTCGGAATCTTTAGGTGGTGTTTAGAGTTGCTGGTCGCGAGCTGGGTGAGCGAGGGGGCTGCGGGCTTGGTCGCCTCGGCCTGTGTTGGGCCTACCTTGAGCCTGCCTTGATGATCTCTTGAGGTGGCGTCGAGCTAATCTTCAGACACGCTGCCGACAATCTTTGGAGTGCCAAGAGATGGTGCGTTAACTTCAAAAGTGTTGTGATGAATAAGATGATGGCTGCGGCCGCGTTGTTGGTAGGTGTTTGCGGTGTGGCGCAGGCCGGTGACTTTTATGTTGCGGGCGACATCAGTCGCACCCGGTTCTCAGGCTTGGGCAGCGATACCGGAGCGTCTATTGCGGGCGGCTATCAGTTCAACGCCAATTGGGGCGCTGAACTGGGCTTTCGCTTTCTGGGGTCTGGCCGTGAGACCTTCACATCAGGCGCCAACAAGTGGGACATCTCGGCCCGCTACCGTAGCATTCAGCTCTCTGGCCTGGGCTATTTTCCCCTGAGCGACAGCTTCAGCGTGTTTGGCCGCCTCGGCTATGGCACTGTCAAGGCGCAAGAGCGCGTCAGCGTCATCTCTGGCACTGTCTCTGGCAGCGCCAAGGCGCGCGACTACCGCAGCAGCCTGTTGGTGGGCGTGGGTGTGGACTATGCCTTGAGCAAGCAGCTCTCTATTCGTGGCGAGTATCAGCGTCCCGCCTCTGACGTGTCGGTGTTGGCCTTGGGCCTGAAGTACGGCTTCTGACAGACGAAGGGCGCCAAAGGCGCCCTCGGACGGAGCCTGCTCACAGCGTGAGGCTCAGGCTCAAGTACAAAGGGAAACCGTTCATGGTTTCCCTTTGTTCATTTACACCGCCACTGGCGCCTTGATCGGCGCATGGTGCTGGTACTCCAGCACCTCAAAGTCTTCGAACTTATAGTCGAAGATGGACGCGGGCTTGTGCTTGATGTTGAGCAGAGGGTACGCAAAGGGCGTGCGCTCAAGCTGGGTTTGCACCTGCTCAAAGTGGTTGGTGTAGAGGTGGCAGTCGCCGCCCGTCCAAATAAAGTCGCCCACGTCCAGCTCGCACTGCTGGGCCAGCATGTGGGTCAGCAGCGCGTAGCTCGCGATGTTGAAGGGCACGCCCAAAAAGATATCGGCGCTGCGCTGGTAGAGCTGGCAACTAAGTTCGCTCCACGCCCACCCGGCTCGGTAGCGGGTTTGCCACGTAAAAACTGGAAGAAAGCATGGCAAGGCATCAACGCCATCTTGCTGAGATCAGCCCACGTTCCAGGCGCTCACAATGATGCGGCGCGAATCGGGATGTTAGTTCTGAGTCTGCCTGACCACCTGGCCGGATTTGGTCGATGTGGCCACCGTCGGGCGTGGGCCAATTGGCGCCACTGGCACGCCGATAGACCGGCCCGTTCGCTCCGTCTTCACGCGCCCATTCAGCCCCAGATGGTGCAGCCGTGCTCTTTGCAGCCATTTGACATTGCTGTCGCCGCGCAAAAACCACAACAGCTCCACGATGATGGCCTTTGAGGAACACCTTCTTGGTGGTTACCAAAGGGAAGCTCTTCGTTCAGGTCAAAGCGCATCTGGTGGCCGAACACGCTGCGTGTGCCGGTGCCGGTGCGGTCACCCTTGGCCACACCATGCTCGTAGACATGGCGCATGAAGTCTTCGTACTGGGATCGGACGGGTCGAGTCACGGTGCTAGGGGTCTGGCTGAGGAAGATCGCCGATTCTAGGTGGCGCTGAATTGCATGGCCGCCAACTTGGCATACAGCCCCCCGCGCGCCACCAATTCAGCATGGGTGCCTTGCTCTTGGATCTGCCCGCCTTCCAGCACCACGATGCGGTCTGCCCGCTGCACGGTGGCCAAGCGGTGGGCAATGACCAGGGTGGTGCGGTCCTTCATGGCGCTTTCAAGGGCGGCCTGCACCATGCGCTCACTCTCGGCATCCAAGGCGCTGGCGGCCTCGTCCAGTAGAAGCAAGCGGGTGGGTTCTTCGAGCATGGCCCGCGCAAAACGCTGGATACGCTGGCGCTGACCGCCACTCAGAGGCGCACGCCACGCTCACCCATAAGAAGGTCTGCGCAGCCACCGGGCAAAGCCATGATGAAGTCGTGGGCGATAGGCGGCTTTGTGCCGCATCCATCACCTCGCGCATCGGTGGCTTGGGGGCGAGCCATAGCGGATGTTCTCCATGCGCCGAGGTTGGAGAACACCACGCTGTCCTGCGGCACGATGCCGATCACGGCTCGGGCGCAGGAAGTTTGCAAGGCCAGGACTTTGACCGACACACCGTCGAGCAGCACGTGACACAGCCTTGCCACGTCGCGTACAAGCGCAGCAGCAGTTGAAACACTGTGGTTTTGCCCAGCCCTGCTGGGGCCGACCAAGGCCACGGCTTCGTCCGGCTCGCACCGCCTGAAAGGCTGCAAGGGCTCAATGCAGCGCGGCTTGACCAGGGCGCGAGGGGTAGTGGAAGGCTGCATCTTCAAATGCTCAGCCGCGCACCGCCCTGAAGAAGACGGTCACGGCCTCCGGATGTAGGGGCGAGCTCAATCGGAGAACGCGCACATGCCAGCAGCTCCATCAACCGCTCGGCTGCGCACCCGCCGCACGCAGCAAGTCACCATACACCTCAGCCAACACGGCCACGCTAGCCCACGAGGATGATGACGTAGACCACGGTCTGCCCCAAACGCCCCCGCCGTGATCGCGCCTCTTGCAGCACCGCTTGAGTGCCTTGATAAAGCCCCCAGAGCAAAGCACCAAACGTGGCGGTGATGATGAAGGCCACCAGCACGGCGCGCAGGCGAGTGCGCTTGCGGGCCGTGTCGAAAGCGGCCTCGGTGGCCCCGTCAAAGCGCGTGGCCTCGCGGCCTTCTTGGGTGTAGCTCTGCACCACCGGAATGGCATTCAGCACTTCGGCGGCAATGGCGCTGGTGTCGGCGACCCGGTCTTGGCTGGCGCGCGAGAGCTTGCGCACTCGGCGGCCAAACATCAGCGCGGGCAACACCACCAGCACCAGAATACCCAGTACCTGAACCATCACATAGGGGTTGGTGGCAATCAGCAGCCCCAGCGCCCCCAAGCCCATCACCACATTGCGCAAGCCCATGCTCAGGCTGGAGCCCACCACGGTTTGCACCAAGGTGGTGTCGGTGGTCAGGCGGCTCAGCACCTCGCCGGTGGCCGTGGTTTCAAAAAAGGCGGGGCTTTGGCGCACCACATGGGCATAAACGGCGTTGCGCAAATCGGCCGTGACGCGCTCGCCCAACCAACTCACCATATAAAAACGCAGGGCTGAGAACAGCCCCAAGGCCGCACCCACTGCGAACAAGGCGCCAAAGTGCTCGCGCAGCGCCATCATGCGGTCGCCTGGCGCCACGCCCACCAAGCCTTCGTCAACCAAGGTTTTGAGCGCCATGGGCAAGGCCAGCGTCGCCGCGGCGGCCAGCACCATGAAGGCCAGGGCCAGCGCAATGCGGCCCCGATAGGGTTTCAAGAAGGGCGCTAGGCCCGAAAGCGATTTGGGAGAGCTGCCCTTAGGGCGGTCGGAATCAGAAGCCATGCCGCCAGTGTAGGCGTGCCGGCTCAATCGCTCGGCGCCTCGTCTCCGGAAGCCGCCTGGGGAGGCAGCCGACCGCGCCGCGCCAGCGCCTCGCGCAGCAGATACTCCACCTGCGCATTGGCGCTGCGCAACTCCTGGGCTGCCAAGCGCTCGATCTCGGCCCACAGGGCCGGGTCGATGCGCAGCGGGTAGGACTTTTTGCTGGGGCTGGCCATGGAGGCTGGGGTGATCCGTTGCTCAGTTGTAGAGCGTGCCCGTGTTGACAATAGGTTGTGTTTCACGGTCTGAGCACAGCACCACCAACAGATTGGACACCATGGCCGCCTTGCGCTCGTCGTCCAACTCGACGATGGAGCGCTCAGACAAGCCCTTGAGCGCAGCTTCCACCATGCTGACCGCACCTTGCACGATCTTGGCCCGCGCACTGATCACGGCCTCGGCTTGCTGGCGGCGCAGCATGACCTGGGCGATCTCTGGTGCATAAGCCAGGTGGGTCAGTTTGGCGTCCATCACCTCGACGCCTGCGTCGCCACAGCGGGCTTGCAGTTCTTGACGAAGTGCCTGGGCGACCTCATCCAGGCCGCCGCGCAGGGTGATCTCGCCGCTGTCTGGGTGCTCTCCCTCGTCGTAGGCATAGAGCGATGCCAGATGGCGCAAGCCGGCTTCGGCCTGCACTCGAACATACAACTCAAAGTCGTCCACCGAGTAGGCCGCGCGGGCCGCGTCATTGACGCGCCACACCACCGCTGCGCTGATCTCAATCGGGTTGCCGCGCTTGTCGTTGACCTTGAGCGTCGGGGTGTTTTGGTTGCGCGCCCGCAGCGACAAGCGCCGCTTGGCCAGCAAAGGGTTGGCCCAGCGCAGGCCTTCAGCGCGGTCGGTGCCCTTGTAGGCACCAAACAAGTTCAGCAGCGTGCAGGTGTTGGGCTGCAACATGTACAAGCCCACCAAGCTGATGACCCCGAACACGGCCAAGCTGAGTGAAATGGCGGCAGCCCACACGCCCAAGTCCAGGGTGGCGCCCGACAGCGGCAAGCCCGCAGCCAGCATGATGGCCACGATGCCCAGCCCAGCCATCACGTAGCCATTGTTGGAGTGAAACGAACGGTCCGAATACGTGTGGGCGAAGTTTGACACGGTGGGTCTCCATGTGTGGAATCAAAGTGATATCACTTTAGTATGTTTTCCCTGCTGTCGCAAGCCCTGATCTCGCCAGCCCGGGCTTCACCGGGGAAACGCTCCCCCTAATTCCCCAGTTTGGCTCAGCGCAAAGGGCAGGCTGGCGAGATACTCGTGCTTCAGAAGAGCGGATTTGTCACAGGCCCGGCCTACAGTTGGGTGGTTGATTGGCCGAAGTGAGTCTGACTCCCGCGCAAAAGGACTCTTTGAGATGACGACGAAAGACACAAGCCCCGCATGGCCGCAGCGCTTGGCCCAGTGGGTCAGCCGCTTCAGCCTCGGGTCGGCCTGGATGTTTCAAGCCGGTGTGGGCGTTTTGGTCGCTGCGGGTGTAGCCACCTTGCTGGTGGTCTTGGACGGTGTCTCATGGAGCACGGCGGCTCTGGCCGGGGTATTGGCACTGATTCCCGCATTGTTGGCGGAGGGGCCGCCCGTATCCGGCCCGCAGACGGCGCTGGCGCAGTCGGCTTCCCAGCGCGAAGCCTTGAGCCTGGAAGATGAGCTGACCGGCGTCAGCAATCGACGCCAGTTTTTACGTTTGGCCGAGCGTGAATGGTCGCGCTGCCGCCGCTATGGCGACAACGGCGCACTGCTGCTGATTGACGCCGACCACCTGCGCCGCATCAATGACAACCTGGGCCAGCGCTGCGGTGATGCCATCTTGCTGGAGGTGACCCGCCGCATCAGCGCCACGCTGCGCCAATCTGACCTGCTGGCCCGCTTTGGTGGTGCCGAGATGGCGGTGTATCTGCCTCACACCGACCCATTGGGTGCGCTGGACGCCGCAGAGCGCATCCGCCAGCAAGTGGCCTCTACACCCTTTTTGTGGGAGCAGGCCCATGTGGTGGTCACGGTGAGCGTGGGCGTGGCCCATGTGCATGGTGGTCAGATGGCGCTGGACGCGCTGGTGCATGAGGCCGAAGCCGCCCTGAATGCCGCCAAAGAAGCCGGCCGCAACTGCGTGCGCGCCGCGCCCATTCAACCTCGCCGCGACGAAACCCGCTCGGTCAACGCGGGCTGAGCCTGCGCCGGTTTTTTGAGGATTCAGCGTGCGCGCTTCCAGCGCTCACACTGCGCCAGCACCTTGGGCACCAGAACATCGCAGGCGTCGCTGCGCTCTGCGGCTACGCTGGTTCGCGACATGCTTCTCAACCACGTCAACTGGCGTTTGCCCAACTGGCGAGTGGCTGCGCAGCCTGTCGTGATCACCTGGGCTTTCAAGACCTCACCACTGAGCCCTGCATCCAAAGCCTCCCAGGCTTGGCGATAGCCCACGCAGCGCATCGACGGCAGGTTCAGGTGTAAGTCACCCCGGGCCCGTAGTGCCTGTACCTCACCCAAAAAATTGGCGGCCCACATCTGCTCAAAGCGTTGCTGAATGCGGCCATGCAGCCAGGCCCTCTCGGTCGGCTCCAAGGACAACAAGAGGTGTGGGGCGGCTGGGGCAGCCGCGCCCGAGCCTCGGGTGTGGAAGGAAGACAGCGGCCTGCCCGAGACGTGCCAGACCTCCAAGGCCCGCTGAATGCGCTGTGAGTCCATGGGAGCCAAGCGCGCGGCGGTGGTCGGGTCCACCTGCGCCAGTTGGGCGTGCAGAGCGGGCCAGCCCAGGCGTGCGGCGTCTTTGTCCAAGGCAGCACGCACCGCAGCGTCGGCAGCGGGCAGGGCGTCGATGCCGTCGATCAAGGCCTTGAAGTACAGCATGGTGCCGCCCACCAGCACCGGCCAGCGGCCCCGGGCATGAATGGCGGCGATCAGCGCTTGGGCGTCTTGTACAAAGCGGGCGGCCGAGTAGGACTCAGTCGGGTCCAAGATGTCGATCAAGTGATGTGGCACCAGCGCCTGTTCGGCTGCTGTGGGCTTGGCCGTACCAATGTCCATGCTGCGATAAATCAGGGCCGAGTCGACGCTGATGATCTCGATAGGCAGGGCTTGGGCCAAGTGCAGGGCCATAGCCGTCTTGCCGCTGGCGGTAGGACCGGCCAATCCGATCCAAGGCAAGCTGTGTTCACTCATGCTCGCGCTGCGCTGGGGAGTTGGCCAAAGCGTTGCACCACGGTCCAGGCGGTCAGGCTGGTCAGCAGCGCAAAAAAGCACAGGCCGCAGGCCAAGACCAACACGCTGCCGTCCATGGCCTGGCCCAACCACAGGCCGGTTGCAAAAGCCATGGTGGCCAGCATAAAGCCTGACAGCGCTGAGGCCACGCCCGCCATCTGCGGAAATGCGCCCACCGCCGCGGTTTGGCTGCAGGGCTGATGAATGCCATGGCCAAACAGATAAAGCCAGTGCGCGACAACGATAGGCAGCACCGCCGTCTGGCCACTCAGAGCCAAAGCCAACATGCCAAAACCACCGGCCGCTGTAGCAAACGCACCGCGCCAGACCGTACCCAACAAGCCGTGCCGCAGCAGCAAGCGGCGGCAGGCAAAGGTGCCTGCGATATAGCTCAGCGAGCCCGTGGCCATCACGGCCCCATAAGCCCAAGGGGCCAAGCCCAGCGTGCCGATGTACACGAAGGAGCTGCCCGCCAGCAGCACAAACAAGCCGCCATAGGTGAAGCTAGACAGAGCTGTCCAGGCGCGAAAGCCTGTGTGTTTGGACACCGCGCACATGGCGGCCAGCCAAGGCCCTAGGCGCAGCGCGTCAGGGCGCTTCGTGACCAAGGTTTCTGGCAGGCGCCACCATACCCACAAGCCGGTGGCAATGCCCGCCAGTGTCACGGCCGTCAGCGCCGCGCGCCAACCTTGGCCAGCGGCCAACACGCCACCCAAGGCTGGCGACGCAAAGGCGATCAGCCCCAACCCGCTCAAACCTTTCGACATGACTTGTGCTCCCTGGTGCGGTTCATACAGGTCGCGGACCATGGCCCGCGCACACACCACGGCTGCGGCCAGGCCCGCGCCTTGCAGTGCGCGCAGGGCAATCAGCGTGTTGATGCTGGGCGCCAGCACGCAACCCAGGCTGGCCACGCCGTAGAGGAATAAGCCGCCCAGCAACACCGGCCTGCGCCCAAAGCGGTCGGAGAGCGGCCCCATGATGAGCTGGGCCATGCCAAAGCTCAGCAGCAGTGCCGACATGGTGAGCTGCACCGAAGCCATGGGCGCGGCCAAGTCGCGCGCCAGCAGGGGCAGGGCGGGCAGGTACAGGTCGGTGGTGATAGGTTGCAAACCCAGCAACAAGGCCAGTGCCAAGGCCACCTGCTGGGGGCCTAAAGCGCTGCGGGGCGTGGGCAGCGCTGGGTTAGAAGCGCTCATCGTCACGCAAATACCGCCACTGACCTGCTGGCAACTTGCCCAGCACCACGCTGCCAATGCGCACGCGCTTCAGCCCCACCACCTTCAGGCCCACCAGCTCGCACATGCGGCGGATCTGGCGCTTGCGGCCTTCGCGCAGCACAAAGCGCAGTTGGTCTTCATTGGCCCAACTCACGCGGGCCGGGCGCAACTGCACACCGTCCAGTTCCAACCCATGGTTCAGCAGCGCCATGTCGGCCTCGGGGAAGGCGCCCTCGCGCTGATACTCTACCCGCACCAGGTACTCTTTCTCGACGTTACTGTCTTCGCCAATCAGGTGCTTGGCAATGCGGCCGTCTTGGGTCAGCACCAGCAGGCCGGTGGAGTCGATGTCCAGCCGCCCTGCCGGGGCCAGCCCGCGCGCATGGCCGGGGTGGAAGGGCTTGCGGATGGGGTCTTCTTCCCAGCGGTTGGCGGCCGTCACCAGCACGCTGGCGGGCTCGTAGCCGTCTTCGGCTTGGCCGGAGACATAGCCGATGGGCTTGTTGATCAAGATCGTCACGCGCTGCGCTTGCTGCTGATGCGCTGCGGGGTCAATGTCGATGCGGGCGGTGGGCAGCACGCGCTGCCCCAACTCGGCCATCACGCCATCCACCTTGACCCAGCCGGCCGCAATCCAGTCGTCGGCCTCGCGGCGCGAGGACACGCCGCGGTCAGCCAACACCTTGGACAGGCGCACGCCTTCAGGGTTGGGCTCGGTCGAGCGAGGAACGCGCACGGGCGGGTGGTTTTCATCGCGACGGAAGGCGGCGTCTCGGTCGCTCTGGGGCGGCGCGACGCGTCGGCGGTCATCCTGACGGTCATCCCGGAAGGCCGGCCCCGAGCGCTCGGTGCGCTGTGGAGGACGCTGGCCCCAGGGTTCTTGACGGTGGTCGGGGCGCTGCTCTGGGCGGCGCTCTCCTTGATAGGGGCCGTCCGGACGCCGATCTGGCCGCGCCCCGGGCGGGCCGTCAAAGCGCTGCGGGCCGCGCTGGTCGTTGAAGGGGCGGCGGTCGTCGCGGCGAGGCTCATCACGCCGGGGGCCAAAGCCCCCTTGGGGGCGGTCAAAGCTGCGCTCGGGGGGGCGATCAAAGGAACGCTCGCGATTCGGCGGGCGGTCGAAGGAGCGTGCGCGGTCGTCTGGGCGGTCAAACGAGCGCGCCCTGTCGTCTGTGCGCTGAGGTGGCCGCTCGCTCCAAGCGCGCTGAGGAGGCCTGTCGTCAAAAGGGCGGCGGGCATCGCCTGGGCCACCTTGGGGGGGGCGGCTCTCATCGCGTCGGGGCGGTGGGCGGTCGCCATAGCCACGCTGGGGCGGGTGATCTGCCGAGTGCCGCTGCTGCGGGCGGTCGCTGCCGCGAGGCGCGCCATAGGGGCCGTCTCGTTCGGGCCGACGATCTCCACGGTCATGAGGGCGATCTGCGGCGCGATCATCGCGGCGGCCATAGGGCGAGCCGGTGGGTTCGCGGTGGCTGACCGGGATGTTGGCAAACGGCGCGGCGCCAGCTTGTTCGGTTTTGGGAGCGTCGGCGTCGCCCTCTTGGCGCACGGGGCGGCGGGGGGTTCTTTGGATGTCGCGGTCAGATCGCATGGCGAACCCGTCTTTTCATGAATAAAGGGAAAAGCCTCCCGTCAAGGGGAGGCACAAGAGGCGCGTCAGCGGCCTCGCAAAAACAAGTTGTCCAGCTCTTTCATGGACAACTGGCGCCACGTGGGGCGCCCATGATTGCACTGATCGGCCCTCTCGGTAGCCTCCATCTGGCGCAACAAGGCGTTCATTTCTTCCAGCGTCAAGCGCCGGTTGGCACGCACAGCGCCATGGCAGGCCATGGTGGCGAGCATATCGTCTCGCGCGCGCGTCACCAAGCGGCCGGCGTCGGCGGCATCGACCTCGTTCATATCGTGCAGCACCGCGCGTGCCAATTCGACTGGGTCGGCATCCGGCAGGGCCGCCGGGCGGGCACGCACAGCAAGGCTGGTAGGCCCCAAGGGCGAGACATCTAAACCCAAGGCCAGCAATTCGGCATGGCGCGTTTCGACCAAGGCTACCTCGGTGGGCGTGGCCGCAAACGTAGCAGGAATGAGCAGCGGCTGCGAGGCCAAGGGCGCGCCGTCCGCCGCCGCTTTGAGGCGTTCATAGACGATGCGCTCATGGGCCGCGTGCATGTCCACAATCACCAAGCCTTGGGCGTTCTGCGCCAGCACATAGACGCCGTGCAGTTGGCCCAAGGCGCGGCCCAGCGGCCAGTCTTCGCCCGAGGTGGCGGCGGAGAGCGGCTCCGCGCGGCTGGGCTCAACCCCAGGCTGGCCCAAGGCGGGGCGCGGGTCCAGCGGGTGGCCCTGCCAGCCGGGTGTGGCCTCGCGGGCCAGCAAGGGGCCGGCGGGGGCCGGGGCCATCAGCGGGGCCAGATCGGCCAGGCTCAAGCGCGATTGCTGGGCGGTGAAGGGCAGGCCCTGGGGCCGCGCCCACGCGGCGCTGCTTGGCCCGGCGTTGAAGGATGAGCCGCCGCCGCGGGCACTCGCCCCGAACTGTGAGGGCTGAGTCTCCAAGGCGGGTGCTGCGCTGGAGGTTGCTGGCGCAAGCTGCGCTCCGGCCGTGGTGGACAAAGCCGCATCCACAGCGCGGCGCACGGCTTGATAGACCTCGCCGGACTCGCGGAAACGCACCTCGATCTTGGTCGGGTGCACGTTCACATCTACGCGGGTCGGGTCGATGTCGATGAACAGCACGTAGGTGGGCTGGCGCTGGCCGTGCAGCACGTCTTCATAGGCGCTGCGCAGGGCGTGTGTGATCAGCTTGTCCCGCACATAGCGGCCGTTGACGTAGGCGTATTGCTGATCAGCCCGGTTGCGGGCGGCTTCGGGCAGACCAATGCGGCCTTGCACGCGCATGGGGCCGACGGGCACATCGACAGCCCGGCTCTTCTCCACGAACTCTGGCCCCAGCACATCGGCCATGCGCTGCTCGTGCGTGGCTTTGCGCCACTGGGCGACGAGCTTGCCGTCATGCCACAGCGCAAAGCTCACATCCGGCCGGGCCAGGGCGTGGCGCTTCAGGGCTTCGAGGGCGTGGGCCAGCTCGGTGGCGTCGCTCTTCAAAAACTTACGGCGGGCCGGGGTGCTGAAAAACAGCTCGCGCACCTCAATGCTGGTGCCCGTGGCGCGGGCGGCGGGGGCCAGCTCGCCGCTGCGGGCCTCCAGGCGCTGGGCATGCGGTGCGTCGGGCGTGCGGCTGGTTATGGCCATGTCCGACACCGAGGCAATGGCTGCCAGCGCCTCGCCCCGAAAGCCCATGGTCATCACGCCTTCCAGCTCGGCCAGCGAGCCGATCTTGCTGGTGGCATGGCGCTTGAGCGCCAGCGGAATCTCATCGGCCGGAATGCCACAGCCATCGTCCTCAATGACGATGGCACGCACGCCACCCGCGCTCAGGCGCACGGTCACTTGGTTAGCCCCGGCATCCAGAGCGTTGTCTACCAGCTCGCGCACCACCGAGGCCGGGCGCTCCACCACCTCGCCGGCCGCAATTTGGCTGACCAGTTCGTCAGGCAATTCGCGGATGGGGCGGCGCTGGGCAGCGTTGGCCGGGGCAGGGGTGTCCAGAGACTCGGTGACATTCATCCCCCCGATTGTAGAGAGCGGCCCTTCAGCGCCCGCTCAGAGGCGCTTGCCATAATGCTGCGCATGGACTTTCTTCCTCTTCTGATCGACTTTGTCCTCCATGTGGACAAGCACCTCGCGGCCTTTGTGACCACCTACGGCGCCTGGGTTTATGCCTTGCTGTTCTTGATCATCTTCGTTGAGACCGGCGTCGTGGTCATGCCCTTTTTGCCGGGCGACTCCCTGCTGTTTGTGGTGGGGGCCATGTGCGGCACCGGCGTGATGGCGCTGGAGATCGCCATGCCGCTGCTGCTGATCGCCGCGATCGCGGGCAATCAAACCAATTACGCCATAGGCCGCTACTTTGGGCCCAAGGTCTTCCAGTGGGAGAACTCGCGCTTCTTCAACAAAAAGGCCTTTGACCAGGCGCATTCGTTTTACGAAAAGCACGGCGGCGTCACCATCGTCATCGCCCGCTTCATGCCCTTTGTGCGCACCTTTGCGCCCTTTGTGGCGGGCGTGGCCGCCATGACGCGCAGCAAGTTCACCTTCTATGACGTGACCGGCGGCGCGCTGTGGGTCTGCGGCCTGACGACCGCAGGCTATCTGTTTGGCAACATCCCTTGGGTGCAGGCCAATCTCTCCAAAATCATCTGGGCGATGATTGTCATCCCGGGGCTATTGGTGATTTTTGGCAGCTTACGGGCCAAGATGAAGGGGCGTGAGGCGGGTTGATTGCTTAGAAGGTGGAGGCCTGCATGACAGTCTTGACGACCGCCCGTTTGCGCCTAGAGCCGATCAGCGACCAGCATCTCGACGGACTGCACGCGATGAACGCGCTGCCGGATGTGATGCAGTACATCAGCGGCCAAGGCGAGACACTGGAGCAAACGGCGGCCTTTGTCGCGCGGGTCAAGCGCTGCTGGGCTGCATGGGGAACCAGTTGGTGGGCCTTTGTTTCCTTGGAGAGTGGCCGCGTGGCAGGCGCCGGGTGCATTCAGCACCTTCGGCGCGAAGCGGCCATTCCCGAAGACCCCAACACCTTGCGCAGCGATCCGCTGGAGATCGGCTGGCGTCTGCATCCGGACTTTTGGCGGCAGGGTCTGGCCAGTGAGGCAGCCACGCGCATGACGGCCTTTGCCTTCGAGGACTTGGCCGCCGCCGAACTGCTGGCGGTGCGCCATCCAGACAACCTGCTGTCAGGCGCGGTGATGGACAAGCTGGGCATGCGCTACCGAGGCTTGGAGACTTGGTACGGGCGAAGCCTCGCGACCCATGTGCTGGGTCGGGCGGACTGCTTGGGACCATCCGGCCAGCGCTGACCCTGCGGCCTATTTCTGGCGGGGCGCCACCCGCGTCTCCAAGCTAGCCGCTCGGTATTCCGGCACCAGTTTGCAGTCCCCTCCAAACCTGGGCTGTACGGCCTTGCAGCGCTGCAGCAGGCCTTGCGGCGTGGGCTTCTCCCCGCGCTCTATCCAGGCCAGCAGGGCGTCCATAGCAGCGGGGTATTCGGCGTCGTGCAGATAGCTGTGCTCGGCGCTGTCCGAGTAGGTTTGCACCAGCCATTGGGCATTGCCCGCTTGGGCCATGGCTTGGGCAAACACGCTGTCCATTTCGACAAAAGCGGTGGCGTCGTGAATGCCGCGCAGGCTGAGCGTTGGCTTGCTGATTTTTCCGTTAGGGTCGGTGTCTGCGGCCAAGGTGGCCACGGCCTGGGGGTCGGTGGCGAAGCGGGCCACTTTGGCGTTCAAGGCGTCTTGGCCGGTTTCAGCGGTGTAGACCACACCGATATTGCCAAAGGGGCTTTTGCCGCTGGTTCGTTTTTGCACGATGTCCTGAAAGTGCCAGGTCGCCCAGTTCAGGTGGCCGATCAGGCTGCGCTCGGGGATGCGGGCCTGGCGCGTCAGGGTGTCAAGGGCTTGCTGCTGGGCGGGGCTGCGTTGCGCCTTGGGCAGGTTGACGCCGGTGCAGTCATTCACCCGCTGGGCCAGCTCGGGCCGGGTGAGCTTGCCGTCGGGCGGCAGGCCCATCCAGACGGGATAGGCGGGTTCGTCAGGCTTGGGGTGGGTGCCACAGACCGCTTGGTAGACCACGCGCAGGTCGAGCCGGAAGTCATAAGAGCGCGTGCCCCCCGCCAGCACGCCGCTGGTCAGCAGCACGCCGTCCATGCTGTTCGGGTGCATCTCCGCCCCAATGGCTGCCACACCGGCGCCCCAGCTTTGCCCATGCAGCACGGTGCGGCGGGGCTGGGCCACCTCTTTGTTGAACAGCAGGCGCAGGCGCTCAGTGTCCTCGGCGGCGGCCCGCACGGCCACGCCGCCTTGGCGGAAGGTGGACCCGGCCCACGCATGGCCTGCCTTGACCATGATGGACCAACGCTGCAGGTCTGCCGCGCCGCGCTCCAGGCGGGGCGCGCCCAGCTCCGGCCCGCCATGGGCATGCATCACCAACACACCAGACCACTCCTTGGGCATCGCCACCCACCAGTAGGCCCCGGCTTCGTCTTTGCCGCTCAGGCACTGGGTGCCGTCGGGCAACCCTGTGGGGCAGTTGGTGCGCGCCTTGTGTTGGCTTAAGTCGGGGGTTGCCGGGGTGCCTGGCCCCAGGCTGGTGCAGCCCGCCAGCAGCCCCACCAGTCCCAAACTACCGAGCAGGCTGCCTCTCTTGACAACTCCACGCAATGTCGATGAACGCATACACCCCCCGCTTTGAAAGACCAAGCTCATGCTAAGGCAGCCCCGCTGCTTGACAATCCGCGATTGCCCTTGAGGCCGTACATCGGCCCACCCCCATGAGAGATGCCCCCGAGGTCTGGGCCTTGTTGGACGACAGCCAGCAAGACACCAGCCGCCTTTACACCGACTTTGTGCGCGAGCACCACTGCGCCGACCCCGCCACGCTAGACAGCCTGTGGCAGCAGGTCGAAGCCGATCAGGCCTGCGGCCTGCACGCGGTGCTGTTGGCCGACTATGAGTGGGGCGTGGCCTTGCAGCGGCAGAGGGGGTGGCCCAGCGAGCAGGCAACCTCTGCGCCCAGCCTGCGCGTCCTGCTGTTTGCAAGCTTGCAGCACCTGGGCGCTGCCGACACTGCAGCCTGCTTGCAGGCCCAAGATGGCGGCGCAGCCCAGCCCAGCACCGCAGGCACGATGGGCTTACAGCCCAGCATGAGTGAATCAGCCTATGTGCAGGCGGTTGAGGCGGTGCAAGAGGCCATTCGCAGCGGGGTGAGTTACCAAGTCAACCTCAGCCTTCGGCTGAATGGGGCGCTGCTGGGCACCCCTGTCGGCCTCTATCGGCGTCTGCGGGCGCGCCAGCCCGTGGCTTACGGTGCCTACATTGCGCTGCCCGAGGGCGGTGAAGTTCTCTCGCTCTCGCCCGAGCTGTTCTTGCGCCACCAGCACGGGGCATTGACCGCACGGCCCATGAAAGGCACCGCCGCCCGCTTGGCCGACCCTGTGGCCGATGCGCAGGCCGCCCGCACCCTGCAGCAAGACCCCAAAAACCGGGCCGAGAACCTGATGATTGTGGACTTGCTGCGCAATGACATCGGCCGCATCGCCCAGACCGGCAGCGTGCAGGTGCCAGCGCTGTTCAGCATCGAGCCCTATGCCACGGTGTATCAGATGACCTCCACCGTACAGGCCCGCCCCCGGCCCGAGGTGAGCTTCCCAGACGTGCTGCGGGCCACCTACCCCTGCGGCTCCATCACGGGCGCGCCCAAGCACCAAACCCTGGGCTTGATTGAGCACTTGGAGACCACACCGCGCGGCCTCTACTGCGGTGCCATTGGCTGGGTGGATGCCGCCCCAGCGGGCCAAGCCTTGGGTGAATTCTGCCTGTCAGTCGCCATCCGCACCATCATGCTGGGGCCACCCTGCGCCACCACCGCGACCCGCCCGCTGCGCCTGGGTGTGGGTGCGGGCATCGTGCTGGACAGCGTGGGCGCAGACGAGTGGCAAGAGTGCCAGCACAAAGCCCGCTTTTTGACGGATGTGGACCCGGGCTTTGAGCTGTTTGAAACCATGAGCGTGGACGCTTCGGCCCAGCCCCACGCACCAGAGCGCGCTGAATCCGGAGCGCCTGATGTTCCTCTTCGCGCTGCCCACCTGGCCCGCCTGGCCCGCAGCGCCCAAATGCTGGGCTTTGTGTGGCGCGAGGCCGACGTGCAACAGGCGCTGGATCAGGCCATGGCGAGCTGGGCCCAGACTCAACACACCACCCCAGCCCACACCGACGCATACCGGCCCACGGCCCGCTTGCGCCTGAGCCTGAACCACCGTGGCACGGTGACCACCGAGATCGAGCCCTTGCCCGACCTACCGCCAGGCCCGGTGCGCGTGAGCCTGAGCCCCCAGCGCTTGCCCGATGTGCAGCCCCTGGCCGCCCACAAAACCACGCTGCGCCAGCACTACGACGCGGCCGTGCGCGAAGCCATTGACCAAGGCGAGTTTGACCAACTCTTTGTGACGCAGGGCGGCTGGCTCACCGAGGGTGGGCGCAGCAGCGTCTTTGTCAAACTGGACGGCCAATGGTGCACCCCACCCGTGGCCGACGGCGCACTGCCCGGCGTGGCCCGCGCCCAAATCTTGGCTCAGGGTCTAGAAGGCCAAGCGGTGGTTGAGCGCCGAATCATGGCCCACGAGCTGGCGCACGCCCAAGGCCTGCGCGTGTGCAATGCGCTGCGGGGGGTGTTGGTGGCCACGTTGAACAACCAGGCCGCCAGCATCGACCCTGGGCAGTCCTCGCGTCGCTGGCCCTGAGCTTGCCTGTGGATTCGGTCCGAAGACGTATGAACCGTTCGCCCTGAGCTTGTCGAAGGGCTTCGCCGGGCTCAGGGCGAACGGCCTGGAGGCTGCATTGCGGCCCACAGCGCCGCATCCATGGGCTGAGCCCCGCCGCCTCTGGCATCATCGGCCCCAACGACAAACATCGAGGGGCGAGGCCCATGCCTGACCAGCCAACACCACCGACGCTGCGCATTTTTCTGGCCTCGCCCAAAGACACCGCCACGCTGCGCGCCCTTGCACGGCAGGTCTTAGAAGAGCTGCGCGACAGCGCCCTCAGCCAGGGCCGCTTTCAACTTGAAATACTGGCTTGGGACGACCCCAAAAAGCCCGTGCCCTGTAGTTTTTTGCGCAACCCCCAGTGGGCGGTGATGGACTACACGGGCGACCCGGCGGAATGCGATTTGGTCATTGGCCTGTTCAGGCATCAGTTCGGTTCGCCCTTGCCCATTGACGACAAGCCCGGTGCCCTTGGCTTTAACACCTCACCCGATGGCGATGCCTGGACGGGCACCGAGTGGGAATTGCATCGGGCTGAGTGTGCGGCCCGCGAGTCCGGTACTTTGGACATTTTGGTGTTCAGGGACACCGCAGACTTGGTGCTGCCCCACGGCATGAACCGTGCTGATCGCCAGGAGGCTAACGCTCAATTTGATCGTGTCGAAGACTTCTTTGCACAATGTAAGCGACTCAACAACACCATCGAACGCGGCCTCAACACCTTCACCGGCGACGCCGAGTTTGAGCCCCTGTTCAAAAAAACCGTTGAAGCCTGGATCGCCTTCTGGCTGAAGAAACCCCCTGAACATCGGCCCCAGGCCGCTGCCCGCACGCCAGCCCCGCTCACCCCGGCCCAAACCGCCCTGCAAGCCCAGCTCCTCGCCGACCCCACCCAGGCCCATGCCGCGCAAATGCAAGCCGCCCGCTGCGACCCCAAAGTCAGCTTGCCCGCCTACCTCCTGCACC
Organism: Ideonella sp.; assembly: GCA_034520165.1. GTDB lineage: Bacteria > Pseudomonadota > Gammaproteobacteria > Burkholderiales > Burkholderiaceae_C > Ideonella. Next base: position 12,771 of record JAXHNT010000026.1, on the reverse strand, counting down.
GCTGGGCCGAGTGGAATGGCGACGACGCCCAGGGCCTCGACACCCGCTTCGTCAACCTGCACCTGCGCACCGACCACGGCGCAGGTGCCGAAACCCTGCGCTTCACTGAAAGCGACAAGCCCTTTGACGACCTGGCCACGCTGCTCGCCGCGCACCCGGCGCAGCGCGCTTGGGTGCTGCTGGGCGAGCCCGGGGGTGGTAAATCTACCCTGCTGCAACACCACGAGCAGCGCTGCGCACTACAAGCCTTGCAGGCCCTGGCGCACGGTGAGCCGCCGCCAGAAGTGTGCATCTACCTGCGCTTATCCGACTGGCGGCCTGCCGATGCGCCCGACCCCGCCGCCTGGCTGGCCCAGCAGTGGGCCCAGCGCTACCCGCAGCTGCCGGCCCTGGCCGCGTGGCAAGCCCAGCACCGTGTGCGCTGGTTGCTTGATGGGCTTAACGAGATCAAAGCCGGCAGCCCCAGCGCCTGGGCGCAGGCCGTGCAAGCCCTGGCCCAGTGGGCGGCCGCCTGGGCGGAGCGGGGTGGTCTGGCCCCACTCTTCAGCGTGCGCCATCTCGATTACAGCGAAACCCTCTCCACCGAGGCGCTCACTGTTCAGCAAGTGCGGGTCGCCCTGTGGCAACCCGAGCAAGTGCGCCAGTATGTGCAGCAACGCCTGGGCAATGCTGCCCCCGCGCTGCTGGCCCAGCTTAAAGCCGACGGCGGTCTGATGGACCTCTGCCGCCTGCCCATGAACCTCGACGCCCAGTGCACCCTGGTGCAAGCCGGTTTCGCCCCCGTGCTCACGGCGGCCAGCCTGTTTGCGGGCCTGCTGTGGCTGCGCCTGGAGCGCGGCATGAAGCGTGGCGAGCTGAACGCCGACGGCCTGCTGAGCGCGCGCGACAAACTCAACATCAACAACCGCGAGCACTGGCGCGCGCACTGGCACCACCTGCCCCAAGAAGGCCTGCTGCTGCGTACTCTGCAAAACCAGGCCCTGGCCATGCACCAGCAGGCGGACGGGGCCGAGGTCAGCCTGCCCGAGGCCGAGGTGGCCCGCAGCCTCAGCGAGCCTCTGCGCCGCCATTGGCTGGCCGCTGTGCAGGCGCTCAAGCTGGCTGAGGTGGACGGCCTGGGCCAGTTCCGCTTCAGCCACCAGCGCTGGCAAGAGGCCCTGGCCGCCCGCGAGCTGGCCCGCATGGGCGCAGCCGCCTGCGGCCCCCTGCTGGCCCAGCGCGGCCAAGCCCAGGCCCTGGCCCCCGAGGCCGAGCTGTGCGCCAGCCTGGGCCTGCACGACCCACTGCCCTTGCCCCCGCACACCGTGTGGGAGCAAACCCTGGGCCTGCTGGTGCAGCAAGCCCAAGAGATGGGCCAAGACCTGGCCCCTTGGCTCGCGCCCCTCTTGCCACGCCACCCCGCCCTGGTGGCCCGCATGGTGGCCACGCTGCCCACGCTGCCTGCGGGGCTGGCCCAGAGCCTGCCCGTCACCTTGGCTGCCACCAGCCGCAACCCGGCCGCGCACCTGTGCCGCCGCATCGAGGCCGCGCTGGCCCTGGGCCGCCACCCCGAGCTGGCCCACCCGGCCTATGAGCGCGTGCAGCGCCCAGGCCACGCCGCCTGCCTGCTGCCCACAGCCAGCCATTGGCACACCGTGGCGGCAGGCCCCTACACCTTGGGCGACGACCACAGCCCCGAGGCCGACGAGCGGCCCGCCATCGCCTTTGCGCTGAAAGAGCCCTTGGCCATGGCCTGGGCCCCGGTCACCAATGCCGAGTTTGACTATTTCATTCAAGCGGGGGGCTATGCCGACGAGCGCTGGTGGGCACCGCAAGGGGCCACGGCCTTAGCCTGGTGCAAGGGTGAGTTGGTGGATCAGTCCAATATCGATTTTTGGTCGGAGCGCATCACGGCTTTGCGGGCGGACTTTGACGCCGCTGTCAAGCGCTACTTTCCGAATGCCACACGAGCGGAGTTGGATGCCAAAGGATCACTGCGGAGGTATGCGCGGTGGACCGCTGCGGAAACCGATGAGAAGCTGCTCGCTCAGTTCGGCGCACAGCGCAAAACACTCCCCAGCTTCTGGGACGACCCCGCCTTCAACCACCCCCTGCAACCCGTCGTCGGCGTGAGCGTGTTCGAGGCCCAGGCCTATCTGCTGTGGCTCAGCGTTGCCAGCGGCCGCCCCCTGCGCCTGCCCACCGAGGCCGAGTGGGAATGCGCCGCTCGTGGCCCCCTGGCCCAGCCCTGGCCCTGGGGCCTTGATGCGCCCACCGACCACCGCTACAACGGCTACGAGAGCCACCTGCGGCGCAGCAGCCCGGTGGGGGTGTTTCCGCTGTCTGACCGCCCCGCCCGCGCGCTGGGGGCTGCGCCGCTGGTGGACTTAACCGGCAATGTGTGGGAGTGGTGTGCCTCTGCCTACACCCCCCAACCCTCAGCCCTCACCCTGCACCGCGCCGTGGGCAGCGATGAGGCCGCCAGCGCGCTGCGGGCGGTGCGCGGCGGTGCGTGGAACGGCACGTCGCAGCGCTGTCGCGCGGGCTATCGCGGCAGGAACCACCCCACCGATCGCGGCAACGACTTGGGGTTTCGTGTGGTGAGCTGCCCCATTGAATTTTGAATTCTGATTCCTGGGCTGTTGGCTGTTGACGGCTTTGAAACTCAAGGCCGCGTCAGCGGCAGCCCCGCCAGTACCCGCTCGCGCAAGTGCCAACTGTCTGCCTGGGCCACATGGGCCAGCCAGCCTTGAACGCGGGCGTCCAGCTCCGCAAAGCTGCATTCCCCGCGTTGCCAACAGCCATGCCAATGCGCTAAGCATCGGTGCGCCTCCACCACCTTGCGGCCTTTGACGCGGGTGCGCTCTGGCCCCACCACAAAGCCCAGCCACGGTGTGCCCGCTGCCGTGGGTTGCACCTGGGCTTGGGCCTCGTGAACCTGCAAGCGCAAGCGCTGCGCCAGAAAGGTTTTGACGCGCTCGCCTTGTGCGGCCAGCGTGCGGCGGTCGTGCCCAAACAGTGCAAAGTCATCCACATAGCGCAGATAGCCTTGAACCCGCAGGGTGCGCTTTACAAACTGGTCCAAGCTATCAAGGTAGCAGTTGGACCAAAATTGTGAGCTCAGGTTGCCAATGGGCAAGCCGCGTGGCCGGGCCAGGGCCAAGAGGTCATCCCCCGGCAAGAGCAGAGCTTGGCTGCGCTGATCGTGAATGCCCGCACCGCTGCCGATGATGAGCGTGATGAGGCGGCGCAGACCCGGTTCGGGCACACGGGCAAACAAACAGGCTTGCAACAGCGCGTGGTCGATGCTGGCAAAGTGTTGCCGCACGTCCATGCGCAGCACCCAGGGGTGTTGGCGGCTCAATCCGCGCAAGCGAGCCACGGCCAAATGAGTGCCTTTGCCCACGCGGTTGGCAAAGCTGTCGCCAATGAAGCAGCGTTCAAACCGAGGCTCCAGCACCCGCACCAGGGCATGGTGAACCACCCGGTCTTCAAAGGGCGCGGCGCTGATCCAGCGGCGTTTGCTCTCTTGCAGCGCGAAGTGGCGGTAGGGCTGAGGGTGCCATGTTTGCCGGGCGAGCCGCTGCTGAAGGGCCAGCACCCGCTCGCCCAGGCGATACTCGAACGCCGCGACATCAGCCTTGCAGCGTTTGCCCTGAGCGGCGGCTCGGGCGCAGGCCAAGAGATGGGCCGGGGCCAGCAGCGCAGCAAAGCCATCATCCTCACCATGCCCCAAGACCACGCCCCCTTGGCCAACGACATGGTGATCCACACCAAAGCCCGCGACTTATTGGCTTGGCTGCTGCCTCATGTGGCGCAATGGCCCAAGGAGCACCGCTTTGGCGTGGGCCAGCATGTGGGGGCTGTCGCCATGCGCGTCCAAGACGCCTTGGTGGCAGCGCGGCATCTGCGAGCCGCCCTAAAGGCCGAGGCTTTGCTGGAGGCGGACATTGCGCTCGACCAATTGCGCCAGTACTTGCACCTGGCTTGGCAATGCCGCTGGATGAGCGAAGGCCAGTACCTGCATGCCTGCGGCCTGACGGACGAGATAGGCCGCCTCTTGGGCGGTTGGCGGCAACGCAGCGCATGAGCGTGTGGCCCTGAAAGGTGAGCCGCACCGGCTGGGCTCAGCCAGCAGGGTGCGGCCCGGTGGGTATGCGCCTCAACCCCGCCCCAAGGGGCGCTGGCTGCTGCCGGACGACTGGGCGCCATTCACCCACGCTGGCGGCTCGGAGCGGCCACCGTGATGCCCGCCCATTGCTGCCTCGGGCCATGCAAAGCCATGACCCCCAGCCAGGTGCTTGTGGCAGCTCACCACACGAAACCCCAAGTTGTTGTTGCGATTGGTGGGGTGGTTCCTGTTGCGATAGCCCGCGCGACAGTGCTGTGATGTGTTGTTCCACGCACCGCCGCGCACCGCCCGCAGCGCGCTGACCCCAGAGCCCGACCACCGAAGTGGCCCACAGATTATGGCGCGCAACCCTTTTGAAAAAAATCGGGGCGCTTCGCGCCAGAAGCAAATTCCCAACACCAACACCCAACAGCCCAGTAATCAGAATTCAAAATTCAATGGGGCAGCTCACCACACGAAACCCCAAGTTGAAGCTGCGAAAGGTGGGGAGGCTCCTGACGCGATAGCCCGCGCGACAGCGCTGTGATGCGTAGACCCACGCACCGCCGCGCACCGCCCGCAGCGCGTCGGGCTCGGCCCCCAGAGTCAGTGCGGTGCTCAGAGTGGCCACGTCCAGAGGCTGCTCAGGCAGGTAGCGGCTGCTGCACCATTCCCAAACATTGCCCGCCATGTCGGCCATGCCGTCTGGCGTGTTGCCCGGCGGGTAAAGGCCTACGGGTGTGGTGCGAAACAAGGCCGAGGGCAGGGCGTTGAAGTGGGTCGCGGCGGGGTCGGCATCGCCTTGGGGCTGGTCGCCCCAGGGCCAGCGGCGGCCACTGTCGCCCCGGGCGGCCGCTTCCCATTGGGCCTCGGTCGGCAGGCTGACCGGGCGCCTTGGCTGCTGGGCACTGAGCCACAGGCAGTAGGCCTGGGCTTCATAGAGGCTGACGCCCACCACCGGCTGGGCAGGGTGGTTGTAGTGGGGGTTGAACCAGTAGTCAGGCTCGCTGAGGGGAGGTTGATCGGTTTCGTTCGGGTGGTAGTTCAGAGCCCATTCTTGAGCCAGCGTTTTGATGGCCTCTGGGCCTTCTTTGATAGCGGTTCTGGCCAACGCTCGGGCCTCGGGCTGAATGTCCGTCGCGTCTGCCAAGACAGGGATCGCTTGTTCCAGTTCGTTGGCGAACTGCGCCCGTGCTTCAGTCTGATCCAAACGCCTCAATCGGAAGTCATTGGCCACACCCGGCCACCACTGCGCGTCTTTGTAGCCACCAGCCTCGATAAAGCGCTGAAATTCAGCGTTAGTGACCGGCGCAAAGGCCATGTCAAACGGGGCCAGGGGGCAGGGCAGGGGCTGGCCACTGGCGCTGCGCTCGTCGGTCGCTTCGCCCTGCACGCCCAGGCAGAAGCCGGGGCCGGGGGTGATGCGCCGCCAGTGCGCGGGCGTGGGTAAGCGGTAGGGGCCGTGGGGGCCTGTGGCCTGGGTCGTATAGCGCTCATCGCCCAGCTCATGGGCCAGCTCGGCGGCTTCAATGCGCAGTCGAATGTCTTGCGTCCTGTCGTGGCTGCGGGCGCGCAGGCTGTGCTGCAAGCTGGCCAAGAGTTCGGGCGCGCGGGCTTGCAGCCGGGCCACGTCTTGCACGGCGGCGCGGGCGGCCAGGCCTAAGTTGCCTGCGCTTTGCAGGCGGTCTAGCCAGGCCAGGGCGTGCGAGAGGCTGGCTTGCGGAATGGCCATTTGCAGGGCCTCGTCCCAGGCATTCACCAGGGGCTTGGCCAAAGGCTGCCACGTGGCGGCTTGGGTGGCCCAGTCCACCTCGGCTAAGGGGGCCGGGGCCAGCGCATCTTGGGCCAGCGTTTGGGGCTGGTCGCACAGGGCGCGGGCGGCAAAAAACTCTTGCCACAGCTGGTGGCACCAGCGCCAAGTGCGGCGCGGGGCTTTGGGGTTGTCGGGGTCGGGGCGCTGGCTGGCTTGCAGCAGGTGCAGGGCTTGGGCGGCTTGCAGGGCGTGGGCCAAGGGGCCACAGGGGCTGGGCCAATGCTCGGCCAGCAGCGCCTCGCTGGCGTGCAGGCCCTCGGTGGCTTGAGCTTGGCGCATTTGGGCCAGGGCCACCTGGGCCAGCCAGCCCAGCAGGGCCTCAGCCGGCAGGCTCATGGGCTGCGCAGTCCAGTCGGTGGGCATCTCACCTACCAGGGCGCGCAGCGCGGGGGCGTGCGTGGGGCTGCGCAGGCGCAGTTGCAGCAGGGCGCACAGCAGCTCGGCCCGGTGGGCCGCCGGGCGGCCCAGGTGCTGGCCCACTTGGCACTGCGCGGCCAGGTTAAAGGGGTTGCGGGCCAGGGCCAACGAGGCGGGATGGCGCTGCAACTGGGCCCAGAGCTGGGGCTGGCCTTGGGCCCGGCAGAACTGGGCAATGCGCGGGTTGCTCCACTCTTGCACGTCGAGCCGGGTGGGCTGCAAGTGGGCACTGTGCAGGGCGGCCAGCTCGGCCTCGCGCACGCTGAACACGGGGGCATCGGCCCCCACGCGGGCGGGGTGTTGGGCCCACGTGGCCCAGGCTTGCAGGGCGGCTTGACGGGCCTCTGGGGTGGCGGCGGTGATCTCGTTGCAGCCGTCAAGCAGCAGGCGCAGGTGGTGGCGCTGCTGTACCTGGGGCCAGCCCCAGTCTTGGCCCAGGCTTTGCGGGGCTTCGGCCTGCCAGTGTTGCGCCAACCAGTCCATAGGGCTGGGCCAATGACCGTGGGCGTCGGCTTGGTAGCGGCTCAGGGGGCAGAGCAGGGCGATCTCAAGGCGGGCTTGCGGGTCCGCGTGCCAGGCCTTCAGCGCTTGCAGGGCCAGCTTGGCTTCCAGGTGGTGCAGCAGGGTGGTTTTGCCCGCCCCCGGCGGGCCCACCAGCACACAGGCGCTGCTGCGGGGTTCAGCCGCCAGGGCGTCGTGCAGGTCGTCCAGGGTTCGGGCTGGCTGGGGCCCTTGCGCGCCGGGCTGGGGCGGCAGTTGCAGGCTCAGGGCCACAAACTCGCGTTGCACTTGCACAGGGCGGCTGCCGTCGGCGGCGGCCAGGCCCAGGCAGGCCAGGGCATAGCGGCGCAGCAGCCAGGCGGGCAGGCTCTGGGCAAGGTCTGCCAAGCTGGAGTGGACCAGGGCGGCAGGTGGGTCGGGCAGGGGTTGCTGGGGCGTGGGCGCGTGGGCGAGCATCAGGGCCAGCAGGGTTTGCTGGGCGGGGGACAGAGGTGGTGGTGCGGCAGGGCTGAGCGGGGCTGAGCTGGCCGCAGTCGCGCCGATGGTGGCGGCGTTGGCGGCGCTGCGACAGGTGGACGCTAGGTGATTGCGCAGGCACTCGGTGATTTTGTGTCGGAGGTCTGCTTCATCCAGGTAGGTGTTGATGAAGCAGCGTTCACCGTCGGCGTTGAGTTCTAGTTGCTGTTCAAACTTGACGACTTCATCGCAAGCGGCCGAGTCGCCACGATCGGGGCCCTGTTGATCAAAGTACACCCAACTCTTGCGGCCTTGATGCACCTCCCATTCGGTGCAGTGCCAGGGTCGCTGAGCGGTTTCATCGGCCCAGCCAAATTCATCGGGCTTCAAGGTGCTGCCCATGTGGTGGCGGAAGAGGGCGATCACTAAATCGGCGTCTTTGGGTTCCAGCACCTGGGTGCCCACATTGCTTTGGCCGCCGTTGACGAGGGTCATGGAGACCGGGGTCTGTGGGTTATCCCAGCGGTAGAGCTGGATCACCACCTGCTCACGCAGCCCGCTGTCTTTGGAAATCTCATGCAGAGCATCCACCACGGCTTGGCGGGCAGCGGCGGTGTCTTTGGAGGGCGAGGCCAGAAAGACTTTGTAGGGCGTGAGGCTGGGCGGCATGGTGGGGGCCTCAGGGCTGGCGCATTTCGGCGAGGTCGGGCACGCCGGCAATGTTGGCCAGCACGTTGGCGTAGTCACTCAGCCAAGTTTGCAGGCTGGCCAGCTCGATGCGGAAGTCTTGGCATTGGCTGGGGTCCGCAAAGGCACCTGCCTTTTCGGCTCTGTGCCACTTGGCCGTGAAGGGGCGGATCACCTCGTTCAGCACGGTGATGGCCACCTTGGCAAAGCGGCGGGCTTTGCGGCCGCCGGGGGCTTTGAGGATGTCGCGCGTCAGGGCAAAAATGCCGTAGACAGACTTTAAGGCCGTGGCTTCATCACCCGCGTCCATGGGCAGAGCTTGGGTGGTGATGCGGGTGGAGAGTTCCACATACAGTGCCCAAGCGGCATCAGCGTCGGCGTCGGTGGGGCTGGTTTCCAACTCCACTTCTGCAAAGCCAAAGCTGATTTTGAGTTTGGCTTTGTCGACCCCGGCCTTCTCCAGCCACGAGCCCTTGAGCAAGTCTCCCCAGTTCATGGCAGGCGCTCCGTTGATACGTTAAGGAGAGGCCAGTATCTCAAACTTGGCGCTGGCTCAACTCGTGCGGTTGCGCGACAGCGGTGGATTCTTGGCGAAGTAGCGCTCGATGCCAGTGAAGATGGCTTCGACCAGCCGCTCTTGATACTCGGGGTCGCGCAGGCGTTGCTCTTCGGTGGGGTTGGAGATGAACGCCGTTTCGACCAAGATGGACGGGATGTCTGGCGCTTTGAGCACGGCAAAACCGGCTTGCTCGACATCGCGTTTGTGCAGGCGGCCGACCTTGCCAATGTTGCGCAGCACTTCAGAGCCCACGCGCAGGCTGTCTTTGATCTGCGCGGCGGTGCTCATGTCCAGCAGTGCTTTGAGCACCTGCTCATCTTTGACGTTGGCATTGACACCGCCCACCATGTCGGCGGCGTTTTCTTTCTTGGCCATCCAGCGGGCGGCGGCAGAAGACGCCCCACCTTGGCTCAGCGCAAACACGCTGGCACCACGCGCCTCTGGCGTGAAGAAGGCGTCGGCGTGGATGGAGATGAAGAGGTCCGCCTGAACCCGCCGGGCTTTGCTGACACGCTCATGGAGGGGTACAAAAAAGTCAGCGTCGCGCGTCATCACGGCGCGCATGCCAGGTTTTTTATTGATGCGGTCGCGCAACTGTCGCGCGATCTGCAGCACCACGTCTTTTTCTCTCAGGCCGCTGGGGCCGTTGGCCCCAGGGTCTTCACCGCCGTGACCAGGGTCTAGGGCGACGATGATGAGGCGGTTGATGCGATCCTTCAGTTCACGAGAGGGCGGTGGCGGGGGGGCCGGGGTCTTCAGTGGCGGGGGTGGGCTGGCGCTGCCTGGGCCGGGGGGCGGCAAGTTGGTGCTGGGCTGAGGCGGTGTCAGTACCGGCTTATCCACCCGGCCAATCAGTTCACCCAGGGCGTCTTGCACCGACTGCGCGGCTTCGCGCTCGGCCTGGGCTTTTTCGGCCATCAGAGCGGCCATGGGGTCAGTGGCTTGGGTGGGGTAGAGGTCAAACACCAGGCGGTGCTGATAGGCGGCCACCGGCATCAAGGTGAACTGCTCGGGCCGCACGCCTTGCTTCAAGTCGAAGACAAGGCGCACCACACGGGGTTGGTTCTGACCCACGCGCACTCCGGCAATAAAGGGGTCGTCAGGCCGCACCTTGCCCACCAGCTCACGCAGCGCGGGGCTGAGATCCAGGTTCTCAATGTCGATGACCAAGCGCTCGGGGTTTTGCGCCATCAGGTGCTGGGCAGCCAGCGGGCGGTCGGATTCAATGGTGACTCGGGTGTAGTCGGCCGCAGGCCACACGCGCACTGCCACGATGGACGCCCCAAAGGCCAGTTCGGCAGCACCCAGGCTGAGCACCAAAAAAGGGACTTGCTGCAGGGCTTGGCGGCGTTTCATTGCAGCAATTCCTGGCCAAGAGGTGTCAGGGCTTGCAGCGTCACGGCGCGACTGTCATCGGCTTCGATCTGTACGTGGATGCGCAAGTCAGGTGTGGGCAGGCGGCCTGCGACCTTTTCGGCCCATTCACAGAGCTTCAGGCCCGGTGCGGCAAACAGCTCGCGAAAGCCCGCGTCTTCCCATTCGTCAGGGCTCTCAAAGCGATAGAAGTCGAAATGAGACACGGCCAGCGAGGGCAAGCTCGGGCGCTCGACTTCGTACAGCTCCACCACCGCATAGGTGGGGCTCTTGATGCGGCCTTGGACGCCCATGGCGCGCAACAGATGGCGCACCAATGTGGTTTTGCCGGCCCCGAGTGTGCCTTTCAGTTCCACCGTGGCATTCGCCAGGGCCATATGCCGGGCCAAAGAGGCGGCAAAAGCCTCGCAGGATGATTCATCCGGCCAGTGTTGCGTGCGAGTTTCTAGAATCGGCGTATGAGTCAAGGAATCGGCGAAAGCAAGGTGGATCAAGCAGAGGCGCTATTGGCATGGCTGCGTGAGTGCGCGCGCTCTTTGGGATTCTCCCAGATTGGCGTGGCCGATGTGGACTTGGGCGATGCAGAACCCGGGTTACTGGCTTGGCTGGAGGCCGGCTTTCATGGGCAGATGCACTATATGGCCGCGCATGGGCTGAAGCGCGCGCGCCCGGCTGAGTTGCTGCCTGGCACGTTGCGGGTGATCAGTGCGCGCATGGACTACCTGCCTCGCGGCACGCCGGAAGGGTGGCAGGCGGTGGAGTGGCAGCGTTTGGCGCAACCCGAGCACGCAGCAGTCTCGGTCTATGCCCGAGGGCGGGACTATCACAAGGTGCTGAGAAGCCGCCTGCAAAAGCTGGCCGAGCAGTTGGCCCAGAAGCTGGGGCCACTGGGTCACCGCGCCTTTACCGATTCGGCCCCTGTGTTGGAGGTGGAGTTGGCCCAGCGCAGCGGCCTGGGTTGGCGGGGCAAGCACACGCTCACCCTGGCGCGTGAGGCCGGTTCGATGTTTTTCCTGGGCGAGATTTTTGTGGATGTGCCACTGCCGCTGACGCCACCCGTCAGCGCCCATTGCGGTCAGTGTGAGGCCTGCATCAGTGCCTGCCCCACCGGTGCCATCGTCGGGCCTTATCGCTTGGATGCGCGGCGCTGCATTTCTTACTTGACGATTGAGCACGAGGGGCCCATCCCGGTAGACATGCGGCCCTTGATGGGCAACCGCATTTACGGCTGTGACGATTGCCAGCTCATCTGCCCCTGGAACAAGTATGCCCAGCGGGCCAACTTGCCAGACTTTGACACACGCCCCGCATGGCAGGCGCCGACCTTGGCGCAACTGTGGCAGTGGGACGAAGCCACTTTTTTGCGTCAGACCGAAGGCAGCGCCATTCGCCGCATTGGGCATGAGCGCTGGCAACGCAACGTAGCGGTGGCCATGGGCAATGCGCTGGCACGGGCCGACGAGGCGGGTATGCTCGGCGCGCTTGCCGCAGCCTTGCCCCAAGCCAGCCCACTCTTGGCCGAGCACATCACATGGGCGCTGGCACAAACCGCCGACTAACGCAGTGTTTCCAGGGCCCAGAGCGCTGTAGGCAGACCCACCATGGCCAACAAGGTGGAGAGGCTGACCAGGCCCGCCACATAGCTGCCTTGGCCGCCCATGCGAGTGGCCAACACATAGGCGCTTGAGGCCGTTGGCAAAGCCGCAAGAGCCACCACCACGGTCTGTTGGCCCGGGGGCAGGTCAGCCATCAAGACCAAGACAAGCGCCACAGCGGGCAAGACGACATGCCGGATGCTCAGCAGGCTGGCGGCCAAGCGTGGCGCCTCACGCAGCGCACCCATGCGCAGGCCCGCGCCCACAGCCATCAGGCCCAAGGGCAGGGCAGCAGCACCCATGCGAGACAGGGTGACTTGCATCACCTCCGGCACGGGCACCCCGCTGAGGTTGGTGACCAAGCCTGCCACGGTGCCAATGATGAGCGGGTTGCGCAGCAGTTCGCGCCCCAAGGAGTGCCCGCCCTGGCGGGCCAGCGGCCAAACGGCGGCCACATTGCAGATGGGCACGCACAGCGCAATCAGCAGCGCCATCCAGGCCACCGATTGCGCACCGCCCAAGCGCTCGGCCAAGGCCAGGGCCACATAGGAATTGAAGCGAAACGCGGTTTGCGCCCCAGACGCATGGGTGACCGCACTGACACCCGGCCAGTGCGCCAAGCTGTAGGCAATGGCAATGCCACTGGCCACCACGGCCAAGCCGCAACCGGCCAGCATCACCATGGCGCCGGGCTGAATGGGCTGGCGCACGATGGCCACAAACAGCAGGGCCGGGAACAGGAGGTAGTAAACCAAGCGCTCCACGCCGTCCCATACCGGGCGATCCAAATGGGTGTAGCGGCAGATCAAGAAGCCCGCTGCAATCAGCAAAAAGTCGGGCAACAGCAGCAGGGCGTGGCTCATTTCGGCAGTGTGCCAGCGCAAGGCAGGGTGCTTGCTGTGTAGACTGCGTACACGCCATGAGTCAAAACGCCCCCCCTGTTCTCGACAGCACTGCGGCAGCCCTTTCGCCTGACGGCCTGATCGACACCTTCATGGACGCTTTGTGGCTGGAGGATGGCCTCGCCGCCAACACCCTGGCGGCCTACCGACGCGACTTGAGCTTGCTGTCGCAGTGGCTGCGGGCACAAGGACTGGCAAAAACCTTGGCGCAAGTGTCGGAGACGGACCTGCGGGCCTATCTGCTGGCTCGCCACGCCCTCAGCAAGGCCACCACGGCCAACCGGCGCTTGGCGGTGTTCCGCCGCTTTTATCGCTGGGCTTTGAGGGAAACATGGGTCAGCAGTGACCCCACGCTCAAGCTCACAGCAATACGTAAC
>JAXHNT010000124.1:0-33634 GCA_034520165.1 Ideonella sp. | reverse complement strand
AGTTACGTATTGCTTACAAATTCTTACAATATTTTTAGGACATTTTTAGTATTTTTTGAATGCCATTTTCCTAAGAAAAATTTTTTAACTTACTCAAAACGTAACTTTTGCTTAACTTTCAGACATACCAATTTACGGGCTAAAGTTTGTGAATACGACTCCTGGGGTCAATGCCAAAAAACTTTTTACGGTTAAAAATTTGTAAATTTATATTTTTTTGTAAAATCTGAGTTCCTGTAACTAGGGGTAGCCACCACGGCTCAAGCTACTGTAAATAAATAAACAAAAACATATTTGCATTCTAGTTTTATTAAATTTACTTTTTTCAAAATATGAGCAAAAGGTTTAAAGACGAGTAAAAATGGCTATCTGCGAGCTGAAATGTCTAGTAGAGAGAAATCAATAAAGAATTTAAAACCAATAAACCGCCTTAGAGCTTGGACATCTTCACACAACATCAACAGCAATTCTAGATATTTCTTACTTTTTATGCTTTCTTGTGAGTTGATATCTTCGGGATAATTTATAGTCTACCAGTGGCTTTTTTTCCGGTAAACTAACATTTAAAAGAAGCTTACGAAAAGAGTTTAAATTCTATCGAGGAGCTGATCGCCGAGCTGAAGAACGAGTCACACCGTCGTCATCGTGACGCACAACATGCAGCAGGCCGCGCGCGTCAGCGATTACACGGCGTACATGTTCATGGGCGAGCTGATGGAATTCGGGCTGACCGACCAGATATTCATCAAGCCGCAGCGCAAGGAAACCGAGGACTACATCACGGGCCGATTCGGCTGAAAGCGACCTCCGTACGCGAAGAGCGCAAAGGTTTCGCGAAGAACGCAAAAGAGAAAGCCAAAGTATTTCTTGAATTCTTTCGCGCCCTTTGCGAACCCTTTGCGTCCTTCGCGTATGGATGCCCGGTATTCAACCCGCCCTCAAGGATACGCACATGACTGAGAAGCACCTTTCCTCCCAGTTCGACAGCGAACTCAACGGCGTCTCCTCGCGCGTGATGGAGCTCGGCGGCATGGCCGAGTCGCAGATCCGGCTGGCGATCCATCTGCGCTGCTGCAGTTCGACGTCGAGACCGCCGATCGCGTGATGGCGACGGAGCACAAGGTCAACGCGATGGAGATGGAGATCGACCGCGAGCTGTCGTCGATCATCGCCCGCCGCCAGCCCACGGCGCGCGACCTGCGGCTGCTCATCGCGATCAGCAAGACCACCGCCAACCTCGAGCGCGTGGGCGACGAGGCCAACAAGATCGCCCGCATGGTCAAGTCGATCATCGAGAGCGGCTCGGCCCGCCAGCTGCCGGCCACCGAGCTGCGTGAGCAATCGTAACTGAACGAAGTACTACCGTTTTTTTTTTTTTTTTTTTTTTTTTTTTTTTTTTACACACACACACACACACACACACACACACACACACACACACACACACACACACACACACACACACACACACACACACACACACACACACACACACACACATTTTTTTTTTTTTTTTTTTTTTTTTTTTTTTTTTTTTTTTTTTTTTTTTTTTTTTTTTTTTTTTTTTTTTAGTTACGTATTGCTGCAGTTGTGAGAACACCAACGGCCTTTGCGGCAGTTCCTGCCCAAGGGGGCAGATTTGTCTGTCGTCGATCAAGAAGGCCTCGACTCAATTGCGATCTGCTCAACAACCGACCTCGCGAAACACTCAACTGGCGTTCTCCAGCACAAGCATTCCTGGGAACTCATGACCGCCATCCAAGAGCACCAACAATCCACCACCCACTGACCCCGATAATCCATCAGGTGTTGCATTTCAGACTTGAATCCGCCCGGCCTTCTGAAGGCGCATTCTCTCGGTTTGTCGATGATAAATTGTTAGTCTGATTTTTCAAATTTCCGGATGCCGCTCAATTCTCGCTGCAAGTGCGGAGCTGAGGCTGAAAGGGGTACTTGCAAAATTCTCAAGCGGGTCTGATGGCTCAGTCACAAACATTGTTCAGTCATGAAAATTCTTCTTCTCGGTAAAGGCGGGCAGCTTGGTTGGGAGCTGCAACGTGCATTGACAACGATGGGTGAGATCGTGGCAATTAGCCACGACAGCACTGACTTTCATGGCAACTTTGCAGATCCGGAAGCTCTGGCGCAAACCGTGCGCTCGGTGCGTCCCCTGTTGATCGTCAATGCCGCGGCACACACCGCCGTGGACAAAGCCGAAAGCGAGCCAGACCTCGCTCGCACCATCAACGCCACCGCCCCCGGCGTACTGGCACGAGAAGCGGCAGCCCTGGGCGCCACTTTGGTGCATTACAGCACCGACTATGTGTTTGATGGCTCGGGCACCCAAGCGCGAGACGAGCAAGCCGCCACCAAGCCGCTCAGCGTCTATGGCGCTACCAAGCTAGAAGGCGAGCAGTTGGTGCAGGCTAGCGGCTGCCGCCATTTGATCTTCCGCACCAGTTGGGTCTATGCCGCTCGGGGTGGCAACTTCGCCAAGACCATGCTGCGGCTGGCTGCGGAACGCGATGCACTGAACGTCATTGACGACCAAGTGGGGGCACCCACGGGGGCCGATCTGCTGGCTGATGTCACGGCCCACGCGGTGCGTGCCATGGCTCAGCGGCCAGAGCTGGGCGGGCTCTATCACTTGGTGGCTGGCGGCGAAACGAGCTGGTATGCCTATGCACGCCACGTTATCGAATGGGCTCGCGTCAACGGTCATCCCATCAAGGTAGCCCCAGAGGCCGTTCGCCCGATTCCAACCACGGCATATCCGCTGCCTGCGGCGCGCCCGCTCAACAGCCGATTGAACACAGCTAAGTTGCAACAGACATTTGACATATTTTTGCCTGCTTGGCAACAAGGCGTAGAACGCATGCTTACGGAGATCCGAGAGAAATAAGTACGGGCTCTCAGCCTGAACTTGGAAATCAGTATTGGTTTTCAATTCAGGGCAAGAGGCTAATATTTGAAGGTTTCTCTGTCTATAGCCACTAGATTTGCCAAAGAGCATGTTGTCACCCGAATTCCATTTCCACTAACTTAACCGATAAAAATGCAAGTTGAAACCACCCCAAGCCTATCTGTAAGGCAATTGCCATTTCCCGCTGGCTCTGGCACTTTTGTATACAGGGGTGAGAACGGCGAATCCGTTGTTCTCACCTCCAGCAGCGAGTGGTCTCGCAAAACGAACGAAGGTTTTCGGCTGCACTCTAGTCGCTCACTCACTGCTCCGGCAGCATTGGAGTGGTCGCAAGTTCCCTTGAACGGGTTCGCCTACCGGTTGGGGTTTGCCGCAAAGCTTGCCGTTGACCGCTCAATGCCAGCCTATGTTGTCCTAAAAGCTTCGGCAGACGGAAAGCTGATTGGTGCTTGGTCGGCCGAGGTGGAGCACCAAGGTGTATCTTGCGAAATGCTAATACCCAAGGGATTTGAATTGCTCTCAATCGAGGTTCAAGCGATGCGCTTTGCAGACTTGGTGGGGGGGGAGGTCTCTGTGATTGACATTTCCCCAGTTGAGCTGACTCAGCAAACTTGAGAAACCGTTGATTCAAAATGCACGCGAATACATGCGTGCATTCGGCGGGCGTATCCCGAAACAGTTAGCTACTGCGCTGGTGGCCTTTTGGGGTCTTGTCCAGTAGCTGATAGTCTGCCCCATAGCGGTGCCGCAAGCGCCCTTGCAAAGCGGCACTCAATGCGATGGGCTCAGCCTTGCTCGCGTTGAGCTGACCCATATGCTTAATGCTGGCCTGCCAATTTACCGTGGCATCTGCTTTGCTCAAGGCCCACAGCAGGCCGGTCTGAAGCTGGGTGAAATGCAGTAAGTTCTGCACCAATGGCTCCCCATCAGCGCCCAGTACCCAGTGGGCCTGTGGCAAGAAAAGTTGGTCCAAACCTTCGCACTGTTCCCACTGGCCAGAGGCGACAAAGTCGCTGAAGGTGGGCAAGGCCTGCATTTGCTCTCTGGCCGTGTTGAGCGGTGAATTCCATCCCTTCAAAAACCGATAGGCCGAGGCCAGGCGCTCTACGGGGTCGCGCAGCACCGCAAAGCTGCTCATGCTGGCCCAGCGCTCGGCGCCTATGCGTTCTCGGATCTCTTGAGCGGTGGAATGTTTGCGCAGGCCGTGGCGGCGCAGGTAGGGCGTTTGAATGGCTTCGCCAAAAGCGGTGCCGCCCAGCTCTATGTCCAGCACGCCGCAATGCTTGGCCAAGGCCTGGCAGACCGACGTGCCTGCCGTCTTTGGGATGTGAACAAACACAAAGCCATGGGTGGTGTTGATGATGCACATGTTGCGGCCTCACTCGCCAGGGGCTGCTGCTGAAGATGATGATGATGATGTTGGTTCGGCCTGTCTGACCAAGGCCGCCAGCTCGGCCAAGGCATCGGGCACGCCGGGCCGCAGCAGCCAGGCAGACTGCACCCAAGGCAGGCCGGGGCCGCTGGTTTCTGCCGCTGCTGGTGGTGGCCCATCGGCGGTGTCGCGCCAAGGGCCCACGCAGGCCCTAGGGTGCTGGGCCAAAAACTGTTGCCTGGGCTGTTGCAGGGCCGAGCCGCTGGCCTGCGGCAGCTCGCGCAGGTGGCCTTCTTGGGCGCTGATCAGGTGTGCCAAGCACGTGGGGCTTTGCTTGGCCACCGCCAAGAACTGGCGGGTGTTGAATAAGGCGCCATCAGCACGCATAAAAGGAGACGCTTGGCCCACTGCGTGGCGGCTCAGCTCCCAGGCGTTGAGTGCGCGCAGGGCCTCTGCGCGGTCCAGCCGCATGGACTTGTTCACCACGGCATTGTCTGTGGCTGGGGCAGCGCCTAGCTGCAGGCCCTCAAACAAGGCTGTCACAAGGCTGTGGCCCTCCGCCCGGATGGCGTCGTAGCTCAGCACACGCAAGCGGCCTTCAAAGGCCTGCAAATAAGGCGCCAGCAGCACCTGGGGGTTGAGCAAGGGGCTGTGCGCTGGGGCCGCCAAGTGCGGGGCCACAAACTCGGGCAGGCTGTGCGGGCTGCCATGCTTTACTTGCTCTTGCCAGGCGGCATAAAGCAAGGCCTCGGGCCTGCGCAAAACATAGCAAATCTCTACTTTCAGGCCTGCCAACAGCTCGGCCAAGGTGGCCACGGCGGCCGGTGGCAAGCGAGAAAAGTTCTCACTAGAGATGATGTGGCAAGGGTAGTGCGTCCACTCTTGCGCGGCTGCGGCCCAAGCCTCTCCGGGGCCGCCTTGCCGCAGCTCGGCGCACAGCTTGTGGTGGCCAAATTGCGGGCCAATGCCGGCCTGCACATAGTTGATGCCGCTGTGGGCGCGCAGTGCAGCGGCATGCTGCAGCAAGCGGCTTTGCAGATAAGTGGTGCCGGTTTTATGCGGGCCAATGTGCAGAACAAGGCGGGGCTGGCTCATGGTGCAAGCCCTGCGGCTTGGGCCTGGGTGGGCACAGTGGCTTGCAGCACCGGGGCCAAGGCCGCGTCCAGTGCGGCCTGGCTGTAGTGCTCGGTCATCATGGCTTCGCCCAGGTGCGCCAGGTGGGCCACGTCCTCAGCCTGCTGGTGCAGCCGGATGATGGCGGCCGCCACACCGGCTGCGTCTTGCGCCACCAAGGTCTGGTGCAAAAAGGCGCTGAGCGCCACGCCTTCAGCGGCGGTGGGGGTCATCACGCAAGGGGTGCCGTGGGCAAAGGCTTCCAAGACTTTGCCTTTAAGCCCCGCGCCCCAACGCAAGGGGGCCACCGCCAGCAAATGCTGGTGATACAGCGGGGCCAGCTCGGCCACTTGCCCCAGGGCTTGCACATGGGGGCCTTGGAGCTGCAACACCTCGTCGGGCATGTGGCTGCCCACCAGGGTACAGGGCAGGCCAGGGTGCTGCGCCCACACCAAAGTCATGATCTCTTGCACCAGCCATTTGGCCGCATCGACATTGGGGCGGTGGCGGTAGCCGCCCACAAACATCACGCCGCGCCGCTGGGCGTGGCTGGTTTTGCCGGGCCGCAGTGGGTAGCTCCAGGGCACCACATGCACATGTGCCTCGGGGCAGGTGCGTTGCAGCAGGCTTTGCTCGTGCTGGCTGTGCACAATGGTGGCGTCCACGCTTTGCACGGCCAGCAGTTCGGCTTGGCGCATGCGCTGCGCTGCCGCCGCCAGCTCGGCGTTACCGGCCAGCTCTGCCTCGCGTTGCATGCGCAGGTGGTGCAGGTCTGCCACGTTGTAAACCACTCGGGCCTGGGGCTGAAAGCGCCGCACCAGGGCGGTGTAACGGGTGGCGTTGCTGTGCCGGTGCAGGTACACCGCATCCAGTGGTATGGGCAGGCTGCGCAGGTGTTCTTCAACGCCGCGCACAAAGGGGGCATAGAGGCACTCCACCCCCATGGCTTGTAGTTGCGCGGTGTAGCCGGGTGCGTAGGCCATGTTGTCCGCTGCAATGAAGCTGACCTTAAACCCCTGGCGCTGCAAAGAGCGGATGTGCCCCAGGGCCGCGTTGGAGCCAGCGTCTTGGTCCGGGGTCAGGGTCACGTCATCAATGAACAAGGCGCGCCGCCTTACGTTGCGTTCAACTTCACGCTCGGGCTGGCCGTCGCTCAGGCGGTGCTGGCTCAGCACGCTGGCCCAGCGCCGCGCAAACTTGCGGTGGTTGATGGCCTGAAAGCGTTTCATGCCGCTGCCGTTCACATCGCGGCCCGAGGTCTGCCCCTCCAGGTGCACCACAGTGGCGGTGGGCTGCACCATCACGCGGTAGCCCGCTTGGCGCACGCGGAAGCACAGGTCGGTGTCTTCGTAGTAGCCGGGCGCAAACTCGGCGTCAAAGCCGCCGAGTTGTTCAAACAGCGGGCGTGGCAGCATCAGCGCCGCGCCCGAAACATAGTCCACGTCTCTCAGGTAGTTGAAGCGCGGTTCATCCGCGTGCGCACCCCGGCCCAGGTTGGCGCCGTCGCCCAGGCGCCAAATCAGGCCGCCGGACTCTTGCAAGCTGCCGTCCTCATTCAGCAGCTTGGCGCCCACCACCCCCAGCTTGGGCACGGTCTGGTAGGTGTGAAGCAGTGCGTCCAGCCAGCCGGGCCGCACCAAGGTGTCGTTGTTCAAAAAAAGCAGGTGGCGGCCACGGGCGGCTTGGGCACCCAGGTTGCAGGCGGCGACAAAGCCTTGGTTGCTGGGGTTGCGCAGCACGCGCACGGTGCCGCCAAACACCAGCGGGGCCAGCAGGGTTTCGTCGGGGCTGGCGTCGTCTACCAAGATCACTTCAAAGCTGGCTTCAGGCAAGGCCGCTTGAATGCTGGCAATGCACTGGTAGCTGAGCTGAAACTTGCCAAAGGCAGGGATGATGATGCTGGCATCTGGGTGCAGGGGCACCGGGGGCAGCAGCACCGGGGGGTAACGCTGCGCCAGGGTTTGGCCCACCAGGCCAAACCAGTGGGGTGCGGCCACGTTGTCCAGCATCTCTGCGGCGGCTGCGGCGGCCGCTTGCTGGGCCTCGTCCTGCACCGGCCGCAATTGCGCTTGGCGCTCTAGCAGGCGCGCCATTTGGGCGGCCATAAAGCGCAGCGCGTCGTTCAGGTGTTCTGGGCTTTGCGCCTGCTCCGCTTCGTTGGCAATGCGCTCTGCCACGTAGGTTTGAACACTCTCGTCCAAGCGGGCAATGGGGCGGATGATGGTGACAGGTGACTTGGCAAGCTCGACGCCGTCCGTCATGCGGCGTACGGTCAAGGTGTGCCGAGCCAGAGGAAGGAGGGTGCGCCCAAGGGCGATGCGAAAGCCATAGCGGCAGCCGCCGCTGCCGAACTTCACCAGGTCCGGTCGCTGTAGGTCGCACCTCACAACAGCCAACCGAGTGTCCCCGTCGAGGACTTCAACATCAATGGGCTCATCAGGATTGGAAGGGTCCCACGCCCAGCCTGCCAAAGCGTCTGGTGTGGCAATGTCCACCGCGCCGGGCATAGGCGGGGGGCGGGGCGTAGTTGGCGCGTTCATACTGCTTGATCCGCGTGGTTCAAAAAGAATGGGGGCTCACTGTAGAGCCCCCATTTGCGCTGTTGCGCTTATTTGGCGATGAAGACCACCAAAGAGCGCCCGGCCACGCCATAGTTGGTGTTTTCGCCGCCGATGTTGACGCTGGCCGCCACATCCACGGGGATGGCCGAGAACTCGTTCCAGGCGGCGGTGTCCGTCACACGGTGCCAAGATTTACCAGCGCCCGGCCAAGGCAGCCGGAAGTTGATCTGGTCCGTCCAGCCGTTATAGGCCGTCAAGATGGTGTTGGTGCCGGCTTCGGTGCCGTCATGCCGCAGCATGAAGGCGTGCTGGTCGGTGCGGTCCCAGTAGCTGTTGCTCCAAGCCGTCCAGGCGCCGTCGCTGGTGAACATGTCCACCGTGCTCAGGCCATTGGCATTGCCATCGGTATTGATGCCCAGGTAGCTGTTGGTCTGCAAGATCGGGTGCGCCTTGCGGAAGGCGAGCATGCCTTTGCTGAAGTTGAAGAAGGCGGTTTGTTCTGCGCTGAGCTGCCAAGATTGCCAGTTGGCCACGCTGTCTAGGTTGTAGGGGTTGTTGTTGCAGTTCATGCTGCGCAGGCCTTCGTCACCCCCTTGCAGCATGGGCACGCCCACCGCCATGCTGAGCAGGGCAAAGCCGGTGCGCGCGGCTTGGCGCTGGCGCACAGCTTGGCCGGTGGCGGTGCCTTGGTCCCAACTGTCTTCGTCATCAGTGCCGCCGTCAGAGGGGCCATAGGGCCAAGCTTGGGCGTTGTTCTTGCCGTTGCAGGAGTAAACGTCCTTCAGGGTCAGGCCGTCATGCACAGACAGGTAGTTGACGCTGTGCACAGGCTTGCGGCCGTCGTCGGCGTAGAGGTCTGGCGAGCCCAGCAAACGCAGGATGACAGAGCGCAGCGAGATGGCCTTCACGCCCAGTTCGTTTTGGTCGCGGCGGATGATGTCTCTGAAGCCACCGTTCCACTCGGCCCAGCCTGCGGGCATGTTGCCCAACTGGTAGCCCTGCCCACCCGGCGCCAAGCCCCAGGGCTCAGAGGTGCGGAAGAGGTTGGGCCACTTGGCAGAGATGGCCGCCAGCGCTGTGGTGGTGTCGTTGCGGTTGAAGTAGAAGCGTTGGGTGTCGTTGGGGTTGGTGGTGTTGTCGTAGCTGTTGCCCAGGGCAATGCCCAGGTCAAAGCGGAAGCCGTCCACGCCCATGCGCTCGATGTAGAAGCGCATGGAGTCGAGGATCAGGTCTTTGACCACGGGGTGACGGCTGTTGATGGTGTTGCCGGTGCCGGTGATGTCGTAGTCAAACTGGTTGGGTTGTGCGCCTTTGGCCAGCAGGTAGTAGGTGCTGTTGTCCAGGCCGCGCAGGTTCCAGATGTTGAGTTTGCTGGGGTCGGTGCCGTTCCAGAGGCCGCCCTCTGCCGTGTGGTTGTAGACCACATCGGCAATGACCTTGATGCCTCGGTCGTGGAAGGCCTTGACCATGGCCTGGTACTCCTTGATAGCGCCACCAGGGGCCTTGTTCGAGGAGTAGCGGGAGTCAGGGGCGAAGAAGTTACTGGTCATATAGCCCCAGTAGTTGTCGCCAGCGGTGGAGGTGGAGGAGCGGCTGCCTGAGTCCACGTCGTTGGCGTCGTTCTCTGTTTCATGAACGGGCAAAAACTCCACTGCCGTGACGCCCAGGGACTGCAGGTACTCTGCCTTCATGGCCGCGCCAGCGTAGGTGCCACGCTTGTCGGCAGGGACGCTGGGGTCGTTCATGGTGAAGCCGCGCAGGTGGACTTCGTAGACGACGTCTTGCGTCATGGGCCGCTGGGGCTTGGTGCCCACATTGATGCGCCAAGCGTCCAGGTTGCCCGAGGCCACCATGGACTTGGGCGACTGAGGGCCGGAGTCCAGGTTGCGTGTGCCTGTGCCGCTGGCAAACACCGCGCCGTCAATGTTTTGTGGGTTGGCGTAGTCGTGGGTGTTGTAGAGCGAGAAGGGGTCGGTCAGCAGCTTGTTGGGGTTGAAGCGGTTGCCGCTGCTGTCCACGTCGGCCACAAAGCCAGCCATAGGATTGGTGCGTGGGTGCCAGGCAGCGTTGTAGGGCCAGTTGGCGCCCCAAGCGCGGTAGCCATACATCACGTTGGTGAACATGGCGGTGGTGTCGGGCGTGAAGCCCAAGGTTTGCAGCTCGCTAAAGCTCACGTCGCGGCGCCAGTAGCCTGGTTTGCCCGCGATGGGCTTCATTTCGTAGCGCGCCACTTCATTGGCGCCGTGGGCCGAGCGGTAGAGCCAGACTTCCATACGTGTGGCGTTGGCCGAGTACACGCGGAAGACAGCCGTTTTTTGCTGGGTGACGCTGTTGGTCTCGGAGGCCGAGCCCAACTGGTTGGTGGACTTGAAGTTGGGGGCCTGTGCCTGAGCAGGCTGTAGTGCCAGCAGCGCAAACGTGCAACCGAGGACGCCGAGCAAACGCCCGGGCGTTAACCAAAGATTTTTCATCAGAAAGTCTCCTGTCAGTTAAATGTGTAGTGAAACAACATTCTCTTTGGCGGCGGAGGCTACCAAAACAATGGGGTGGGCGCCTGTTAATCCCCTAGTTTGAAGTCTGTTTGTAGGCAAACTACATCATCAACGTGTCTTTGTGCGAGGCTGTGTTGATGTGTTGGCTGGCTCGGGCGTGGTGCGCTTGGCAGGCGGGCGGGTGCATGAGGGGGCCTGCTAGCATCTCCAATGAGGGCGCTGAAGGGGCAGGACCGCCATGGTCATGGCCAAGTCACGCACAGACACTAGCCTGCGCGCCTGAACTGGGCTGGCGTAGGTTTGGCCTGAGAGGACATCATGAAAATCGCAGTTGCAGGCACCGGCTATGTCGGCCTTTCGATCTCGGTGCTGCTGGCCCAGCACAACGAGGTGGTGGCGCTGGACATTGACCAAGCCAAGGTGGATAAGCTGAACCGCAAGGTCAGCCCCATTCACGACACCGAGATTCAAGACTTTTTGTTGCACAAGGCGCTGAACTTGCACTTCACGCTGGACAAGGTGGCGGCTTATCAAGGGGCCGACTATGTGGTGATTGCCACGCCCACGGATTACGACCCTGAAACCAACTACTTCAACACCCAGTCTGTAGAGGCGGTGGCGCGCGATGTGCTGGCGGTGAACCCGCAGGCGCTGATGATCATCAAGTCCACGGTGCCGGTGGGTTTTACGGTGGGGCTGTGCAAGAAGCTGAACACCCAGAACATTGTGTTTTCGCCCGAGTTTTTGCGAGAAGGCAAGGCGCTGCACGACAACCTGCACCCCTCGCGCATTGTGGTGGGCGAGCAAAGCGCCAGGGGCGAGGCGTTTGCAAAGCTGCTGGCGCAAGGTGCCATCAAGCAAGGGGTGCCCATTCAGCTTACCGGCTCTACAGAGGCCGAGGCGATCAAGCTCTTTGCCAACACCTACTTGGCCATGCGCGTGGCCTACTTCAATGAGCTGGACACCTATGCCGCCACGCACGGCCTAGACACGCGGCAGATCATTGACGGCGTGTGCCTAGACCCGCGCATTGGTGGCCATTACAACAACCCCAGCTTTGGCTATGGCGGCTACTGCCTGCCCAAAGACACCAAGCAGTTGTTGGCCAACTATGCCGAGGTGCCGCAGAACATGATCGAAGCGATCGTGAACGCCAACACCACGCGCAAAGACTTTGTGGCCATGGACATCGTGCGCCGCAAGCCCAATGTGGTGGGCGTGCACCGGCTGATCATGAAGGCGGGCTCCGACAACTTTCGGGCCAGCAGCATCCAGGGCATCATGAAGCGCATCAAGGCCAAAGGCATTGAGGTCATTGTTTACGAGCCCGAGCTGAAAGATGAAAAGTTCTACGGCTCGCGCGTGGTGCGCAGCCTGGCGGCTTTTAAGGCCGAGGCCGACCTGATTGTGGCCAACCGCCGCGTGCCCGAGCTGGAGGATGTGAGCGACAAGGTTTACACCCGAGATTTGTTTGGCGGGGATTGAGGCAGCGCATTTTGACGCACTCCCCCGTTAAGCACCCCATCAGAGGGTGCGGGTGTCTTCGCTGGCTCTGCTAGCATCCCCAAGCGCGCCTGCAATGGGCCGCAGAAGACACCGTTAGTTATAAATACGTCAAGGGACCCTCGCGTGAGCCTCGTCTCCATCGTTGGTGCGTTAGCACGCTTGCTGCAAGACCAAACCCGGCTGTACCGGCTGCAAGGCCCGGCAGAGCTGGAGCCGCTGCTGGTAGAGACGTTTGCGCTACAAGCGGCCGTCAACAGCCCGTGGCGGCTGGACGTGGGCGCAGTGGCTGCCGATTGCACCCTGAACCTAGATGGCGCGCTGGGCCAGCCCGTGAGCCTGCTGAGCCGCCTGGCCGACGGCGGCGAACACCTTCACACCGGCCTGCTGCTGGGTGTGCACTATGGCGACACCGACGGCACCCTGGCCCGCTACCGCCTGCGCTTAGGCCCCTGGCTCAGCCTCTTGGCCCACACCCAGCGCAGCCAAGTGTGGCAAGAGCGCAGCGTGGTCGAGATCCTCGACAGCGTCTTTGCCCACTACCCCGCCGCCGCCTGGCGCTGGGCGCCCTGCGTGGCCCCACACCTGGCCCAGAGCCCGCAGGGCGCAGACGGCCTGCGCAGCCTGTGTACCCAATACCGCGAGACCGACCTCGCCTTTGTGCAGCGCCTGCTGGCCGAAGAAGGCCTGAACTACCGCTTTGAAGTGGACGGCACCGCCCCCGCAGGCCACACGCTGGTGATCTTTGCAGACAGCACCAGCGCCGAGGCCTGCCCTGAAGATGTGTGCAGCCTGTTGAATGGCGGCGTGGCCTTTCACCGGGCCGAGAGCGTGGAAGCGCGCGACGCCATCCAGGCCTTTGGCGGCGTGCGGCATCTGCCCGTGGCCGAGACCGTGGCCCTGGGCTGGGACTACCGCGCCAAGAGCGCCTTGGCCGGCAGCACCCCCACCGCCAGCGCCTTTGGCGGCCCCCACGCCCCGCGCCTGCAAGCCTATGACGCCGCAGGCGCCTATGCCTTTGGCAGCAGCGCTGGAGCCCAGCGCGCCACCGAGCTGCAGCAACAAGCCCACGAAGCCCGCGCCAAGCGCTGGCTGGGCCGCAGCACCGTGCGCAGCTTCAGCCCCGGCCAGCGCTTTACCCTGGGCGGCAGCGTGTTGGACGCGCTGGACAGCCTGGCCAGCGCCACCCCTGACCGCAAAGTCTTCTTGCTCACCCAAGTGCAAGCCGCAGGCGTGAACAACCTGCCCAAAGACCTGGCCCGCAGCCTGCACCAAGCGCTGGGCCAAGGCTGGCGCCCACCCGCCACCGGCCCCTGGGAAGCCGGCCCAGACCAACTGCCCCAATGGCTGCCCCCAGAGCTGCGCCAACAAGCCCGCGAGCGCGGCTATGCCAACCACTTTGAAGCCAGCCGGGTGGCCATTCCCTGGCGGCCGCAGTTGGAAGACGGCAGCGGCACGCGCCTGAACCCCCGGCCCACCGGCCCCGGCCTGATGACCGCCACCGTGGTCGGGCCCGATGGCCAAACCCAAGCCAGCGGGGCCGATGAGCTGCACATGGACGCTTTTGCGCGCGTGCGCATTCAGTTCGCCTTTCAGCGGCACGCGGCGCAAAGCGGCAGTGCGCTGCCCAACACCAGTGCCAGCAGCACCTGGGTGCGCGTGGCGCAAAGTGCCGCCGGGCCGGGCATGGGCACGCAGTTCATCCCCCGCATCGGCCAAGAGGTGATCGTCACCTTTTTAGACAACGATATTGATAGGCCCGTCATCACCGGCACGCTCTACAACGGGCAAGGTGAAGGAGGAAGCGCACCAAGCCCTGGCGGGGTCAATCAAGACAGCGACACCAGCGTCTTTGCCCACAGCGCAGACCACCAGCCCAGCGCCCAAGGCAACCTCATGGGCGCAGGCCACAGCCCCGCCTGGCATGGCGCCAGCCCGCACAGCCACAGCGCGGGCGGCCAGGCCAACCCGGCCGCACTCAGCGGCTTCAAGACCAAAGAGTTTGGCGGCCAGGGCTTTAACCAACTGGTGTTTGACGACACGCCCAACCAACTCCGCACGCAACTGGCCACCAGCCAACACGCCACCCAGCTCAACCTGGGCCACCTGGTGCACCAAGCCGACAACCACCGGGGCAGCTTCAGAGGCCTGGGGTTTGAGCTGCGCACCGACGCCTATGGCGCCATCCGCGCGGGCCAAGGCGTGCTGATCAGCAGCTACGGCCTGCCCGAGCAAGAGCCGGCGGGCGACAACGCCGCAGGCATGGCCCTGGCCAAACAGCTCCAAACCCTGGGGCAAAGCTTTAGCCAAGCCGCTGCCACGCACCAAGCCGTCAAGCTGGCCGCACACACCGGCACCAGCGGACAAAACCAAAGCAGCCTGAGCCAAGAACACGCGCCCTTCAACGCCCTGCTCACCGCCCTGAGCGGCCTGGTGGGCCAAAGCTGGGAGCAAGCGCAGGGCGACGCCGCCAGCATCAAAGGCACCCAAGACAAAGCCCAGGCCCTGCCCCACACCACCGCCGCGGTCATCGCCATCAGCGCCCGCGCCGGGCTCATCCAAACCGCTGGCCAAGACCTCCACGCCGCAGCCGCTGAAACACTCACGCTCGCCGCAGGCCAACACAGCAGCTCGGCAGTAGGCGGGGCCATGCGCATCCACAGCGGCCAAGCCATCGGCATGCTGGGCGGCGCCATCAAACCCGGCACCGAAGCCGCAGGCACGGGCTTAAGCCTCATCGCCGCCCAAGGCAAGCTGAGCCTGCAAGCCCAAGCCAGCACCATGCAAGTGGCCGCCAAAGGCCGCATCAACATCCAAAGCGCCAACAGCCACATCGACTGGGCCGCAGCCAAGAAGATCTCCCTCACAACAGCAGGCGGCGCCAACATCACCCTCGAGGGCGGCAACATCACAGTGCAGTGCCCAGGGACCATTACGGTGAAGGCGAGTGTGAGGAAGTTTGGGGGGGGCAGCAAGGTGGACTATGCGTTGCCCAGGTTGCCCGCAGAGGTCTGCGTCGAATGCATGTTGAGGAGAGCAGCCCAGCGGTCTGCGCTCGTTTCCAAAGGTTGAACATGAAGACGTTGGATGGGCTGCGTGCGGATTGCTTGGCGCTCCTCAAATCACATCAAAGTGAGATCGATTCGCCACCATATTGGTACGCACTCAGCGATCCCGCGCTTGATAAGCCCACATGGCGGTTTTGGTCTGAGTTGGGAGGGGCTTCAGCACCCTTGCTGCCCAAAGTACCTAACGGCCGCGTTGACGTTGTTCCTCACCTTCATGCTCTGCGTTGCGGCAGCGATGGTCTGCCGGTTGGACTCAGTTCCGAACAGAGCCAAGTCAGAGTGGAGGCCATGAGTTTGATCGCAAGCCGCCTTCCCTTCGGCGAGCTGCTGGTGCATATGCAAGCTTTCCTGGAGGTGAGATTGGTCGGCGGTGTCGACATGCTGCTGGCCTTCTGGGACAACTCAGTCCTAGGTGTTCTGGTAGGACAGGAGGACGACACAACCCTGCACGTTCGTGGTCCGGTCCTAGAGGATGGGCAGCGTGCTGCGCTCTTGGCACCTATCGCAGCTTGGTGGTACGCAGACAGAGAGCAGAAATGGCATCGACTGGCCAAGCCTGACGCTATGGCAGTTCCCTCAAAGGCTGAGCCGCTGAAGCTGACCCAGGTTCAGGAAGACAAGCTTGTCGAAGCGGGTGTCCCAGACCTCATCCTCTATCACCTCAAGCTCAATCGCCCACTGCTGATTGACTCTGCATTCAGCGATGCAAAGTGGTACCGCTTCGTCAGGGCGGTACTGCCGTCGGCTCGTGGTTTGGGTCTTGAAGGAGTGCGTGACTTGGTCAACTTCACGGCGCTGTGCATCATCTACAAGCAGCGGATGCAGCATGACCCGGACATTCTGCAACTCCTTGATCAAGTCCAGTTGAAGGAGAGAACGCTGGATGAGGTCATGCTATTGATGCCCAATTGAGACCTTACTGCCATGTCAGCAAGATTTGGCCATCGCCCTCTCACACATCCAAACGCCATGAATCGACGCTCCTCCCAGCTGTCTCGACGATCTTTGATGATGGTGGCCAGCGGCTGGGGTCTTGGGCTGTCGGCTTGCACAGGTGAAGCTACTTCTTCAGGAAAAGTCATGAGCCAAGTCCAGTCAGTCACCTTCGATGTGGCGTTGTTCAGCTATATCGATAGACCGATTTTTGATGTCTTTGCCAATGGTCGGTGGGTCGGGGATGCTGTGGCCTACGGCGGTGGTCAAGGCTTGATCACGGGGGTGTCCTTCCCTCGGGGGCGACAAGTGGTGACTTGGCTGCTTGGTGGGCCTGAGGGCATGCCGCGCAACGTAGAGACCGTGACCGCCAAGAGCCAGCCTGTCCTCACTGAGCAGCAGGCGCAATGGCGCTACTTGGGCATTCATGGCTACCCAGATGAGACGGTGGCGTTCTTGCCCATTGTGGATTGGCCTCACCGCACTGAACGTGGTGAGGCGATCAGTCGCGCCGCAGGGCTCCGCTATGGTCGTGGAAGCATGTTCGACACCGACTTGAGCACGACTGTCGCTTGAACCGCATCACTCATCACCGGACTAGCAAGACATGCGCACACGCACCAAGAACACCCTTCCCCGAAGAAGCTTGCTCGTTTTGGCCAGTGTGCTGTGTGCGGCGCTCGTGGCCTGCACTGAAGCCGAACCCAATCAAGGAGCCGCCATGGCGAAACAAGAAACCGTGTCGTTTGATGTGGTCGTATTTAGTTATGTGAATCGCCCCATTTTTGATGTGTTGGCCAATGGCCGTCTGGTTGCCGGCGCCTTGTCAGCACATGGCGGCGGGCAAAGCTTGATGACTGGGGTGACTTTTCCGATTGGCCCGCAAACTGTGACTTGGCGCCTAGACGGTCCGGAGGGCATGGTCGGCAATGGGGACACTGTTGCTGCGGTCAATCAACCAGTACTTGCCCACCCTAAGCCGGAACAAAGCTACCTCGGCATTCACATCTATCCAGATGGCGTGGTGGAGTTTGTGCCCAGCGACGGCTGGCCAGATGCCACAGAGCGCGGTGAGGCGATCAGCCGGGCAGCCGGAGCGGCCAATGGGAAGTGATCAAGCCAAGGCTTCTTGTGCCGCTGCAAGAGAAATCAGCAACACCCCGCCGTCTGCGCAGCAGGATTGTGCGGATGTGCTGCACCTGTCGGTGTTTTTTGATGGAACGGGCAATAACAAAGACGTTGACGAGCCTACCAAGAAGTGGAGCAATGTTGCCCGGATTCACCGTTCTGCCGAGCTTTTTTCACCGCGAGGTAGTAACAATCACACGGTCTATGTCTCTGGAGTTGGAACTCCATTCAACGGGAAACCGTTGGACAAACAAGATGGCCACCGAATTAGCCTGGAGGATAACTACACGGGTGGGTTTGCAGGTCATGGCGGCACCAGACGCTTGGATTTTGGCCTTCAGCAGGTCAACGATGCGTTAACAAAAGTGCTCGTTGATCGCGCCAAGACTCTTGGCCAAACAGTAGAGAAGCATGCTGCAGACGGAAAGCGTCAGAGCTTTGCAGAGGTAGCGAGTGCTTTGGCCAAGCATCGCTTGATCAAGCAAATCAATGTGTCTGTTTTCGGCTTTTCTCGCGGCGCGGCATTGGCCCGCGCCTTCTGCAACCAGTGGTTGTGGAAGTGCGAGGACAACCGCGGTCAGCTGCTCTATGAAGGGCACCCCATCCGGTTCGTATTTCTCGGATGCTTCGATACCGTGGCGTCGTTTGGCTTGGCGGCCACCAACCTGGCGAACGTCCCAGTGCTTGGGGGGTTTAGGGGCCGTGACTTGGTGGTGGACGACAGGGTGGAGCGTTGCGTCCACTTCGTAGCGGCTCATGAGCTGCGGTTTTCGTTTCCCGTGGATCTGATCCGACTGGGTGGAAAGACAGACAGCCGTTGGCTCGAGAAAGCCTATCCGGGTGTGCATTCGGATGTGGGCGGTGGCTACCTCCCTGATGACCAAGGCATCAGCAACAACTATGCCCGCATTCCCATGCGAGACATGATGCGTGAGGCCTTGCTGAGTGGCTGCAGGATCTACTCAGACCAAGAAGTTAGAGCGCTCAGCAATCAACTTTTCCAAGAACGCTTCGAATGCCACACTGCGACCGAGGTGGCGTACAAGAGTTATATGTCGCGCTGCAATGTCAACGGCAGCATTGAGCAGCAAATGCGTGCGCACATGAAGCTCTTGTACAGCGGCTATGGGACGCTGCACCGCAAAGGCGTTGAGACCGTGACGCAGCGGCAGCACAGAGAGGGCAAGTCATGGGCCTTTGGGCCAGACGATATGGCCACCGAGTTGCAGAGCTACCGAGAGGCCTTGCGGGACATCGTAGACCCCAAAGTTCCTCTGTCCACCATCAATCCGGCAGGCCATGTGTTCCGAGTGAAGGCAGCCCTCTATGCCGCATGGATCTCGCCAGAGAAGTGGCAGATAGATGCATGGAACACGCAGGCCGATAGCGGCGTTGCCAACTTCATCAACAGCTTCATTCACGACTCCAAGGTCGGTTTTCTGAAAAATGCTGAACCGTTCAGCTACTTCAGTCATCGCGGAGTAGATGAGTCCAACCGAAGTGTGAAAGGCTGGTTTGAGACCAGTGTTGTTCGACCCGTGGACGCATCGGTGGAGAGGGGTGTTGACTACACCAAGGCTAAAGCGACAGAGGCCAAGGACGCAGTTGAAGATGCGGTCGATCAGGCCAAGCAAAAGGCTGCTGAGGTAAAGCGCGAGTTAGACGCAGCGGCTCAGCGGGCACAAAAGGCGGTGCAGGACACAGCGGCAGAGGTTAAGAAGGATCTTGAGGCCACTGCGCGCTCTGTGAAGAACGCAGCGTCAGAAACGGCGGATGCCGTGTCCAAAAAGGTGTCCAGCGGAGCTGAAGCTGTCAGCAAGGCGACACAAGACGCCGTGAAGAGCCTATCGACGGCTTGGGACGTACTTTGGGGCGGCGGCTAGGTTTTGCCTTCATGGGCGGCCCCGCCTGGCATGGCGCCAGCCCGCACAGCCACAGCGCGGGCGGCCAGGCCAACCCGGCCGCACTCAGCGGCTTCAAGACCAAAGAGTTTGGCGGCCAGGGCTTTAACCAACTGGTGTTTGACGACACGCCAAGCCAGTTGCGCACGCAACTGGCCACCAGCCAACACGCCACCCAGCTCAACCTGGGCCACCTGGTGCACCAGGCCGACAACCACCGAGGCAGCTTCCGAGGCCTGGGGTTTGAACTGCGCACCGACGCCTATGGCGCCATACGCGCGGGCCAAGGCGTGCTGATCAGCAGCTACGGCCTGCCCGAGCAAGAGCCGGCGGGCGACAACGCCGCAGGCATGGCCCTGGCCAAACAGCTCCAAACCCTGGGGCAAAGCTTTAGCCAAGCCGCTGCCACGCACCAAGCCGTCAAGCTGGCCGCACACACCGGCACCAGCGGACAAAACCAAAGCAGCCTGAGCCAAGAACACGCGCCCTTCAACGCCCTGCTCACCGCCCTGAGCGGCCTGGTGGGCCAAAGCTGGGAGCAAGCGCAGGGCGACGCCGCCAGCATCAAAGGCACCCCAGACAAAGCCCAGGCCCTGCCGCACACCACAGCGCCGGTCATCGCCATCAGCGCCCGCGCCGGGCTCATCCAAACCGCAGGCCAAGACCTCCACGCCGCCGCCGCTGAAACACTCACGCTCGCCGCAGGCCAGCACAGCAGCGCAGCCACCGGCGGCGCCTTGCGCATCCACAGCGGCCAAGCCATCGGCATGCTGGGCGGCGCCATTAAACCCGGCACCGAAGCCGCAGGCACCGGCCTGAGCCTCATCGCCGCCCAAGGCAAGCTGAGCCTGCAAGCCCAAGCCAGCACCATGCAAGTGGCCGCCAAAGGTCGCATCAACATCCAAAGCGCCAACAGCCACATCGACTGGGCCGCAGCCAAGAAGATCTCCCTCACCACAGCAGGCGGCGCCAACATCACCCTAGAAGGCGGCAACATCACGGTGCAGTGCCCAGGGACCATTACGGTGAAGGCGAGTGTGAGGAAGTTTGGGGGGGGCAGCAAGGTGGACTATGCGTTGCCGACGCTGCCGGGGCAGGTGTGTGAGAGTTGTTTGTTGAGTGCTCGGCAATCTGGGGCGAGGCTGGCTTTGGCATGAGCATGCTCGCATCGCCGTCAGAGCTCGCCACGGGCACAGCAGGTCTGATTGAGGACTTGTCGCAAGGGGCGGGGGACTTGTATGCCCTCATAGACCAGTCCGTCGTGCCTTCAACCTTGAGAGCGGCCATGAACGATTTCGGGGAGCGGCGAGAGTTTATGCGGCCGGGCATGACTCCTTCTTGGCACACACCTGTTCTGATTTCACTACAGGGTTTTACGCCCGCTCGGCAGCTGCGCTTTGCGCGGTTTGTCGGTGAATCATTGCCTTATGCCAATGCCTTGTCGCTGCTGAAAACCGAACAGCCACCAGAGCAGTTCCTGAAGTCCTTGTGCGTTCGAAGCCGGGTCGAGCTCGTCGGTGGGATGACGGCCGTGCTGCGCTGGTTTGATGGGCGCTGTTTGGCCAGCCTGCCGAGGATACTCACGCCAGATCAGTGGGCTTTTTTGCGCATGCCTGTCACGAGTTGGCGATATGTCGATCGGCAGGGCGCCTGGCAGGAAGTGAAGGTCGATGGCTCAACTTCGGGCCTTGATACGCTCAGCTTGAGCCAAGAACAAGAGGATGCACTGGTGGAAGACGGTGTGCCCGACGCAGTGTTAGATCAGTTACTTTCCAGGTTTCATCCTGCGCTTGATGGGTTGCTTCCGCCGCAGCAGTACGAGCAGGTCGTGACGCACCTCAGCAAGCTTACGGTGGCTGAGCGAATGGATATTTCAAGTGCGGCAGATGCCTTGTCCGGTTCGCTCCTGGCGGTGGTGAGTTAAGCCCTTCATGACAGATAGATCAATGAGCCCATGACCAAGACCATGACATTCAAGCCCTTGCTCGTGTCGGTTCTCATGCTGTTGGGCTGCAGCCCAGAAGCTGCCCAGAAACGAGCGGCCGAGGCTGCTTCTGCCGCTTCTGCCGTGGAGGCTGCCCGAATTGCAGCAGAGAACGACCCATTTAGGGTGCTGGAGCGCGACAAGTCTGGTGCTCCGCTCGTGTATTCAGTAGTGCCCTATGGCTACAACTACACCGATGGCTATATCGATAGCTTCTCAGTGAACGGGGCGGGGGGAGGGAACTTGGCCGTGAGTACGCCGACCAGCCCAGGTGGTGGGCACACGTGTTGCACCAGGCTGAGATCTGGTAAGCCCAAAGGTGACCTGTTCACTATCAAGTGGACCCGCGACAGGGAGACTTGGTGTGAACTGGAGGTGCCGTTGCAAGACCCGGTACCCGTCGGTGCCAAGTACCTGGAGGTTCACTTCTATCCAGACGGCTCAGTACAAATCTACCCGTCTGTTGAGGCCTCTCCGCCAAGACTGAAGTTTGAGCGCTTTAGTCGAGGGGATCGCCACGAGACCGGTAACGTGATCAACGACGACAAATTTGCCAAATGCCATAAACGCGATGACCGCCCCTGATACGCGCCCCCAACATCAAAGTTTGCAGGCCAGTGCCGCTCTTGCCTGTGTGCCCCAGGTGGCTATGCCACAGGCACGCGCAGTGCCCAATGGCAGTCTTGCCCAGCCCTCAACCGCACTGGGCCGTGCGGTGCCGCCGCAAAGTTGTGCGCAGACCCTGCGGCTCAGCTTCTTTTTTGATGGCACGGGCAATAACCTAGATGCCGATGAAAACACTTGGGAGCACAGCAATGTTGCCAGGCTCTACCGAGCACACCTTGAAGACGACGACGCTCAAGGCATTTACCGCTTCTATCTCCCAGGTATCGGAACCCTGTTTCGAGACAGGGAGGTCAACGACCCCGGCGGGACACTCACCGGGAATGCGTTTGGCGCGCAGGGGCAAGACCGCATCGATTGGGCACTGGCTCGCCTGACCGAGAAGGTGGCTGCAGCTAAAGCTCGAGCACAAAACCCGAGTAATCCCATTGTGTGGGTCAAGGTCGCCGCCTTTGGCTTTTCGCGGGGAGCGGCCTTGGCGCGGGCTTTCTGCAGAGAGGTTCAGAAACGTTGTCGCGCTGACAGCAAGAGCGGAACGGGGTGGCGCTGGTCTGATGGCGGTGCCCCTATTGAAATCTGCTTTTTGGGAATCTTCGATACGGTCGCATCAACCAATTTGCCGCCAGCCGCAAACAACATTGCGCGCAATGCGGTGCTGAAGTGGGTCGGCGATCAATTCACTCGCCCTGAACTTGAAGATTTAGCATTTGGAGACCAACCAGGTGCCGACCCCGCCTCGGGCCTTGTCAATGGTCACGGAGCATGGGCAGGAGATTTGCGCATCGTCTCCATGGTCAAGCGATGCGTGCATTTCGTAGCTGCTCATGAGCAACGCAATTCTTTTGCGCTAGACAGCATCCTGGAAGCGCAAGCTGACGGCACCTTGAGATCGCCCCCCAACAGCATTGAAGTGGTCTATCCCGGGGTTCACTCCGATGTCGGTGGCGGTTACCGTCCCGGTGAGGGCGGTACACGGCCTGAGAGAGGTGCGCAACTTAGCTTGTTGGCCCTTCGGGTGATGTACGAGGAAGCGAAGGATCTGGTTCCGCTTGTTCCGTTCCATGCGATGCGCGACAAAGAGCGAGAGGATTTCGCAGTTACCCCCGAAACAAGTCAAGCCTACTCAAAGGTCGTTCGTTTATTCGGCAAGGTGCAGGTCAAGGCGATGAACACGCCGCTGCCGTGGGCGCAGACGGGCATAGGCGCTGACTACAACCGTCATATGGGGCTGTACTTCGCGTGGCGCTTTCACGTGATTCGCCGTGGCGCCTACAGCACAGCCGGGCAAGCACAGCGGCGACAAGTCGAGCAAAACGAAGCGGGGTTTGCGCGGGACCGGGCGCGTCTAGCCAAAGAGCGGCAGCAGACCACCGCTGCTTTGACGGAGGCGCAGCGCGATGCGGAGCGTGTGCGCCTGAAGATGGTGCATGCCAAAGACTACAACCGTCGATATGGCACACCCATTGACCCGAAACTCTTGGCTGAACAAGAGGCCGTGGATGAACGACTGGCGGAGCGGCAAGAAGCGGATGACCGAGTTCGGGCCAAGCAGGATGGTGCCGCTGACGACGGTAGCCTTCTGGAGAGGTCCGATGCTGTTGACGCCCAGTTGCTGGAGCATGCCAAAGAACTGGATGCGTGGATGAATGAACGCAGAAGGCCGCTGCGACCGCACTACGCAGTGCTGCTGGCTGCGTACCGCAATGAGTACGCGGGGCGCGGACTTCGCACTGTTGAAGACGCTGACATCATCGAGTTTTTCGATGAATACGTTCACGACTCCTTGGCACGCTTTGACAAAGATTGGACGTGGCGTTCAGACCCGCGCGTGATCTATGTGGGCGGGAACCACAAGTTGCGTTTCGCCCAGACCTCGCAAGACGACGGGCAACAGGCAGCCTAAGCGCCCCCTCCACCTCAATAACAAAGATACGTCGTCTGCACCGTCATCGACGCGCCTTCCCAGGCGGTGGCGCCGCTGAGTGACACGCCGAACTGCACGGTTTGGCCGGCGGTGATGGGCATCAGGGCGGTGCGGGTCACGGGGGGTTGGTAGCCGGAGATGCCGTGGCTGGTCAGGAAGTGGCGCAGGATGCCGTCGTCCGAGTCCACGGTGTTGCGCTTGGCGGCCACGCGCACAAAGGCGGTGGTGGAGCCGGCCAGGGGCGGGGTGGTGTCTAGCACTTGGATGGTGCTGGTGACTTGGCACAGTGCGTCTTGCTTGGCTTTGAAGGCGCGGGTGGCGTAGTAGTAGTTTTGCTCGGTGCTGATGGTGAACACGGCGCCCACCGAGCCGCTGTTTTTGATGGTGCCTGTGGTTTGGGCCAGGGCGGGTGCGCTGGCCCCTAAGCCGGCGCACAAGGCAGCGGCCAGCAGGGCCACGCGGGCGGGGGGGGGGGTGTTGGCGTGCATGGGGGCTCCTCTTGGGGTGTTTGCTGGGGTGGGTTAACGGGGTACAGCCTGGCGCGGTGTCAGTGCGCTTGGGTTTCTTCGCGCAGGCGCTGGGCCATGGCGTGCATGTTAGGGGCTGCGGCCGACAACCTGGCGGGTAGGGTGCTGAAGTCTACGCGGGCCAGTGCCGCTGTACGGCCCAGGGTTCTGGCGGCTTGTTGCAGCGCGGCCAGGGGCTCGGTGGTGAAGTCTTCATAGCGGGCGGCCAGCACGGCTGTGCCG
The DNA here is from genome assembly GCA_034520165.1 of Ideonella sp. Taxonomy (GTDB): domain Bacteria; phylum Pseudomonadota; class Gammaproteobacteria; order Burkholderiales; family Burkholderiaceae_C; genus Ideonella. Next base: position 9,359 of record JAXHNT010000124.1, on the reverse strand, counting down.
GGCAGGCGGGCCAGGGCTTGTTCCAGGGCCTCGGTTTCTGATTTGGCGCGCTGGTAGTGCTGGTGCAGGGCGGCTTGGTCGTAGGGCACTTGGGCGATGCGGGCTTGGTGCTGGCTGCGCACTTGGCCGTGCACGTGCCACAGGTCGGTGCGGCTGGCCACATATTTGGAGACGGCTTGTTCGGCCAGGTCGCGGCTGAGGTGGATGAACTGAAACCCTCGCTCATGCAGGCAGGCCAGGGTGTCGGCGGCCTGGGTTTTGCCGACCGCGTCGAACAAGAACTCCGAGATGATTTTGGTGCCAAACAGCCCGTCCACATGGCCGCAGGCCAGCACCTCTTCAAACACTTTTTCGCGGTTGACACTGGGCTGGCGCAGCACATGGACGAGCGGCGGGCGCAGGTGTTCGCGCGCCGCGCCCAGGCCACCGGCCTGCAGCAGTTCGCAGTAAAAGGTGCTGCCGGTGCGGGCGGTGCACACCACGGCAAAGTGCTGTTGGGGCGCGCCTTGGGGTTTGGCGGCCATCTCGCCTTTGCGTCCGTTGGGTGAGCAGGCTAGGCGGGGAATGACATGGTGCAGCACGCCCAGCACGTCCATCTGCGGGTAGCGCTGGCGGGCGGTTTGCAGCAGCGCGGCTTCGTGCAGGGGGTCGATGATGAAGAGGCGCTTTTTGCCTTTGGGGATGTCGTCCAGCGTGCTGCCGCTGCTCCAGGCGGCTTGCGGGGCCAGGGTGTGCAGGTGCTGCAGCACCTCTGCCGGGGCCACGATGTGCGCGGCGGCTTTGCGGCTGGCCAGAAAGTGGTCGAGCTGATAGTCGGCGGCGGCGGCAAACAGATTGACAGACATCATCAATGTGGCGTGGCGTGGCGCTGGTCCGCGACGCAGCGCTTAGGGTCAGTCGGTTGTGCCGTCGTCCAGGGCGGTTTCGTCGCAGTTGACGTCCACCAAGTGCGCAGAGCGGGCCAGGTGGGCGTCGCGCTGCGCAGGGGCTGGGTTGGCAGGCACAGAAGCTTGCGCGGAGCGGTCGGTGGCGTGTTTGATGAAGAGCTTCATCACATGCGCCACACCGGGCTCCGTGACAGAGCGCAGATCGTCCGCGTAGTAGCTGCCGCGAGTGTAAGCCCCGGTAATGATCTCGTAGGAGGGGAAATACGCCACGTCTTCCCTCGCTTTGACGATGCTGTCGCAGGCCACGCGCAGCACGGCTTTGCTGAGTGTGGTGGAGACCAGCACATGCCGGTCTTCGGCGGTGGCCATCAGCGGCACCGGGGAGACGGTGAGGATGACGCGGGCGCGGGGGTTGACGCTGCGCAGCGCATCAATGAAGGCCAGCATGTCGGCCACCACCTCTTCGTGGGTGGCGTTGTGAAACTCATGCTGCTCGGCACTGAACACGCCGCCCGAAACACCGGGGCACACCGGGTAGACGGTGCCGTCGCTGCGGGCGTGCCAGGCTTCGGTGAGCCCCAGGGTGAAGATGAACACGTCCAGCTCGGCAAAGAGCTTGCGCACAGCGGCCAGGTGGGCGCGGCGGTCGGCTTGCAGCTCGCGCAGCGAGGCAAAGCCGCCGGGCTGGACTTGCGGGCGCAGCGGGTCCAGCCAGGTGCCGTCGGCCTCTTGCCAGGCTTCGTCGGTGGGGCTGAACTGGCCGTGCGCGCGCTGAAAGAGTTGCAGCAGTTGGCGTGCGGTGTAGAGGTTGCCGTAGCGCGCGCTGAAGGTGCCGTAGTTGTACTGCTGGGCCAGCTCGCCGCTGAGCATGGGGTGGGCCGGCTCGGTGCAGAAGTAGTTGTAGCCACGCCGCCGCAGATGGCGGGCAATGTGTTGGGCAAAGCAGCTCCCGGCCGTGGCAATGCGGTCGGTGGCGCTGAGCTTGAAGGGGAAGCTGACGACCGGGTCCACCTCGGCGGGCGGCACGCCCACCAGGGCGCGGCGCCAGTTGGCAGTGCGGGGCAGGCCGTCGTAGGGGTGGCGCTTCATGGGGTGGCTCTTTGGGCTGAAGGTACGGCCAGGACGGCGACATGGGTCTCAAGCTGTTGCAGCACGCGCTCGCCGTACCAGGCATTGGCATGGGCGGGGTCTTTGTTCCAGCCCTCGGGGCGCAAAAAGCCGTGTTCGTCTTGCGTGCCCTCGGGCACGGGCAGTTGGGCAAAGCCCAGCTCGCGGCAGTGCTCGGCCACGCGCTGTTCATGCAGGTGCCAGAGCTTGAGCCGAATGGCGGCCGGGGTGACTTTGCCCGTGGCCAGCGCCTCGGCAAAGGCCTCGGGGTGGGCGCGGATGTGCGCCTCTGACGGAATGGGCGGTGGCGCGGCCAGGTGCACCACCGGCACTTTGGCCAGGTGGCTCAGCGCGCGCATCACGCGCAAGCCCATGCGCATTTGGCCTTCCAGCAGGGTGCGCACCAGCGAGAGCGGCAACAGTTGTCGCGTCTCGTCCAGGGCTTGGTGCGGCTCCATCACAAAGTCAAAAGGCACGGGGTGCTCGATCAGGCTCAGCACCGTGTGGGCATTGCCGGCCACCACCGAGACGATCAGCTCAGGCTGCAGCGTCTCGACCAGTTCGCGCACGGCGGGGCTGAAGGCCTCGGGCGAGGTGGCCGGTACCTCGGGCGTCATGCGATAGGCAGGCTTGCGCAACTGCACCACGGTGATCGGCAGGCTGGCGGGCGTTCCGCTGGCGCGGCGCTGCATCTGGGCCGTTTCTAAGGCGGCCAGGTGGCTGTGGCCGATCATCAATATTTTGGGCAGTGTCATGGCAGGGATGGCCCCCTCCTCGGGGCACGGTATGCTGCCACATATGCGATTTGATGAATTGATGTCCCTCGTCTATGGACAAGGGGGGATGACGCCCGGCCATCCCGCCCGAGACGAACAAGTGGTACGTGCCGCCCTGGCCGCACTGCGTCAACAACTGGCCCACCCTGCCCAAGCCCCCACCGAGGTGCCGGGCTTGGGCCGCTTCAAGCCCCGGCCCACACCGCCAGACGCCCCGGCCGATGCGCCGCTGCGCTGGATCTTCGAGCCCGAGGCGGCCGACCATGCGGCCAAAGCCTGGCGCAAGGCGCTGCGCACGGTGGAGCGCCCGCTGATCCACCCAGAGCGCAAGTTTGTGGTGTTGTTTTCGGCCAAGTCGGCGTGCTCGACGGTGGTGATCTGGTTTTTGAACACGCTGGGCCTGGCGGCTCAGGCGCGGGAGTTTTCAGAGTGGCCGCACCACTACCGCATCAATAAATACTATGCCCGCGAAGATTACTTGCAGGCGCGAGAAGACTTAGGCCCCGACGACGTGACCGTGTTGCGCGTGGTGCGCGACCCGATAGACCGCGCGGGGTCGAGCTTTCGCCATGCGCTGGGCCTGAGCTATGCGCGCGACAGCATCCGCGAAAAACTCGGCATAGACACCGATGTGGACGGCTTGTCCTTTGAGCGCTTCATCGACTTTCTGGAGATGGAAGACCTGGACCGCTGTGACCCGCACCACAAACGCCAGCGCCATCTGATTGAGGATTTAAAGCGGCCAGATGTCATCATTAATGCCAGTCGCCAAGATCTCTTCACAGAGCTGAATCATTTCGAGCGCATGATGGGTATGCCCGAAACCGACTTCAAGGCTTTGGCCTGGGTTCACGAGCTGCAAGCCACCCGCGTGCCGCACAGCGTGGCGCATGGGGGCGACTCCTACCGCGCCGTGCTGACCCGCGAACATGCCCAAAAAGGCCCGTGGCCCAAAGATTTGATCACCCCTGAAGCGCGCGCCCGCCTTGAGCGGCTCTACGCGCAAGACATTGCCAGCTATGCAGTAACACCATGAGCAAAAAATCTTCTGACGAGCAAAAACCCGGTGTGGCCAAAGCCACCCTGACCCCCGCCGACCTGGCCCAAGCGGTGGCCGAGGCCCACCCTGAGTGGCTGGGCCAGCCTATGGACGCCCGCTTGCTAGGCCAGGCGCTGCGCGAGGCCTTTGGTGTGCTGCGCCAGCAGGTGGACGCAGTAGAGCTGGGCACCGTGGCCGTGCCTTCGTTGGGCCGCTTTCATGCGCGTCGCGCGCCCAACAAGCCCGACTTGCGTCGCGTGCTGTTCCTGACGCCCCAGTGGGCTGTGCCCGAAGCCGCCGCCGCGCCTGCTGCCGCCGACCCCACTCTCGCCGAGGCCACTGTCGCCACAAGCTCGGCCGAGCAAGCGCTGCCTGTCGAGCCCGTGGTGGAAGCTGCGCCTGTGGCGGACGCTGAGCCAGTGGCCGCCCCGACGGCCCCTGCGACCCCGGCCAAAGCACCTGCCAAGACCAGCAGCAGAACCACCAGCAGAACCACCAGCAAGAGCAGCAAGCGCAAGCGCTAGACGCCCGGCATGGCACAGGTCTTTTTGCATGTCGGCTTGAACAAGACGGGCACCTCGTCGCTGCAAGACTTCATGGCCATGAACGCCGCGCTGCTGCTGCAGCGCGAGGGCGTGCTCTACCCCCAGGCGGGCCGCGTGGGGGCGGCGCACCACGGCTTGACGCAGCGGCTCAAGGGGCGGGCTCCGGCAGGGCAGCCCGATGTGTTGCAGGACTTGGCCGCGCAGATTCGCCAGGCCGACAAGGTGGTGATCACCTCGGAGAGCCTGCACGGCATCGGCCCCAAACCCATGGCCTTGCTGGCGGACACCCTGAAGGGCCATGACGTGCGCGTGGTGTTTTACCTGCGCGAGCACGTGGCTTACCTCGCCAGTTGGTACCAGCAAAACGTGCAGGCCACGACCTCGTCCATGGGCTTCGAGACCTTCTGCCACTACAACCACAAGCCCTTGCACAAAGTGGTGCAGGCTTGGGCGCAACAGTTTGGCGCCAGCCAGATCACGCTGCGGCTGTATGACCGTGGCGTACTGGCAGGTGGGGACATCGTGCAAGACTTTGCCCAGGTGCTGGGCTTGCATACCCCGCTGTCAGCCTGCCAGCGCAAGGGCTGGGAGAGCAACCCCAGCGTGTCGGGCAACCTGCTGTTCATCAAGCGCTTGCTCAATAACTTTTACAGCCGCGACCAAGCCGCCCAAGTGGTCGACGGGTTGACCGGCCTCTCCAAGCTCAAGCCCAGTTTTCGGGGCCGCATGCATGTGCCCGCGCATGTGGTGGCCAACTTGATGAAAGGCTATGCCCAAGACCGCCAAGTGCTGACCAATCAGTGGGGCGTGCACATCGCCCCCTTGAGCGGCGCCTTGGACGGCCACTTAACGCCAGATTTAAGCTGCTTGAAGGACGACTGGAACCTGGTGATGGACGCCGCGGCCGCCAAGGGCATGACGTTGGCCCGCGCCGCACAGGCCCTGCGCCTGGGTGACGATTTATCGGTGTTCAATGACTGATCGCATGGCCTTTAACCCACGCCGCCGCGCGCTGTGCACGGCGCTGCCGGGCTTGTGGCTGGGTGGCACGGCGCTGGCCCAAGCCCGCTTTAGCTTGCCCAGCCCGCTGCAGCGCGCGCGCTGGCTGGCGCGGCTGAGTTGGGGCCCCACGGCGGGCAGCCTGCAAGCGCTGGAGTCTCTCGGCCTCAGTGCTTGGCTGGCGCGCGAGCTGGCCCCCGCGCCCTGGCCGCCGGCACTGCCCACCACGCTGCCAGCCCGCACGCTGGCGCTGGGCACGCCAGCCATGGCCGCGCTGTTGCACAGCACTACTGCGCAGCAGCGCCTGGCCAACCAGCAAACCGACCCCGACGAAAAGAACAAGCAGAACCGCGCCTTTCAAGACCGACTGACGGCCGAGAGCCGTGTGGCCCAGTTTGAGCTGGTATGGCAAGGGCTTTACGGCGAGCGCCAGGTGCAGCAGCAGATGGGCTGGTTCTGGTTCAACCACTTCAACGTCCATCGCAGTAAAAACCAGTTGCGGCCCATGATGGCCGACTATTCTCAGCAGCTCACAGCGCTGGCGCTGGGCCGCTTCAGAGACTTGCTGGGCTTTGCCGTCAAGCACCCGGCCATGCTGCTCTACCTGGACAACCAGGCCAACGCGGCGGGCCGCCTCAACGAGAACCTGGCGCGCGAGCTGTTGGAGCTGCACACCCTGGGCGTGAATGGTGGCTACACCCAGGCCGATGTGCAGGTCATGGCTCGGGTGCTGACGGGCCTGGGTGTGAACATGACGGGCGTGCCGCCCAAGCTCAAGCCCGAGCATGAGCCTGGCTATGTGCTGGACGGGCTGATGGAGTTCCACCCCGCGCGGCACGATGCCTCGCCGCAAACCTTGCTGGGCAAGGCCTTGCCGGGTCGTGGGCTGGAGCGCCTGGAGTGGGTGCTCGACCATCTGGCGGCCCACCCCGAGACCGCCCACCATATTTGCCAGCGCTTGGCCGTGTATTGGGTGGGCGACAAGCCTTCGCCCGCCTTGGTGGAGCGCTTGGTGCGGCGCTACATGCTCAGCCGGGGCCTGATGGCCGAGGTGCTGCAAGAGTTGCTGACCTCCGACGAACTCATCAGCAGCTTGGGGCAGCAGTTCAAGACGCCGCAGCAGTGGGTGATGTCGGCCATGCGCCTGCTGTACGAGGACGTGCCCATCCTCAACCCCATGCCGGTGTTGCGCTGGATGGAGCGCCTGGGTCAGCAGCCGTTTGACCGCCAAACCCCCGACGGCTACCCCCTGGAGGGCAGCGCCTGGGAGGCGCCCGGCCAAATGGTGACGCGCTTTGAGTTGGCGCGGGTGCTGGCGGCGCCGCAGGCCAGTTTGTTCCGGCCCGAAGGCAGCCCGGCCGACCCCGCTGCACCGCGCCCACCCGCACCGCGCTGGCCAAACGACACCGTGCGCGATGTGGGCTTGCCCGCCGCCTCGGAGGCCACGCGCCAAGCCGTGATGAGCGCGGCCAACCCGCGCGATGCAGCCGCCCTGTGGCTGTCTTCGCCTGAATTCATGATGCGCTGAAATGAGCGATTCGCCTTTCCTCTCACACCCCGAACGCCGTCTCTGGTTGCGTCAAGCGGCCGCATGGGGGGCAGCCTCGGCCCTTCCGGTGCTGTCCACCCGGCTGTGGGCTGCAGCCCCCAGCCTGCCGCGTTTTTTGCTGGTGTTTTTGCGCGGCGCCTATGACGCGCACGGCCTGCTGGCACCCACGGGCAGTGAGCTGTATTTCAGCAGCCGCCCCACCACGGCCTTGGCCAAGCCCGATGGCAGCGAGGGCGGCAGCTTGGCCCTCGACGGCGACTGGGCCCTGGCCCCTGCCGCCGTGCCTGCGCTGGCACCGCTGTGGCGGGCCGGTCAGCTGGCCTTTGTGCCCTTCGCGGGCCATGACAACCTCAGCCGCAGCCACTTCGAAACCCAAGACAGCTTTGAGTTGGGCCAGGGCGAAGGCCCGGGCCGCAATTACCGCAGCGGCTTCATCAACCGCCTGGCGGCGGAGTTGGGGGCCAGCTCGCGTGAGCCTGCGGGCCGCGAGGTGATGGCCTTCACGCCGGGCTTGCCCTTGTCCTTCCAGGGGCCACAGCCGACAGCCAACCATCCGCTGCGCAATTTGCAAGGCCTGGGTGTGAACGAGGAGCAAGCCCGCCAGATCGAGCAGATGTACTCCGGCACCCGCTTGGCCCCTGCCGTGGCGGATGGCTTTGAGACACGCCGCGAAGTCATGAAGGAATTGGGCCAGGAAGCCGCCGCCAGCCGAGGCGCCATGCCCGCCGCTGGCTTTGAGGCCGAAGCCCACCGCATCGGCACCTTGATGCGCGAGCGTGTGGCGCTGGGCTTTGTGGATGTGGGCGGCTGGGACACGCATGCCAACCAAGGGGGCGCCAGCGGCACCTTGGCCAACAAACTCGGTGAGCTCTCGCGTGGCTTGGTGAGTTTGTCCAAGGCCTTGGGCCCGCAGTGGCACAACACCGTGGTGGTGGTGGCCAGCGAGTTTGGCCGCACCTTCCGTGAAAACGGCACCCGTGGCACCGACCACGGCCATGGCACGGTGTATTGGGCCCTGGGCGGTGGCGTTCGTGGCGGCAAGATGGTGGGCGAGCAAGTGGCCTTGACCCCGCAAACCCTGCACCAAGGCCGTGACATGCCCGTGCTGAACAACTATCGGGCCATGCTGGCGGCGCTGTGGGCCCGCCAGTATGGGCTGAGCCCGGCCCAACTGGCAAGGGTTTTTGCGGATACGCCAGCTCAGGACATGAAGTTGCTCTAACGCAGCGTTCGGGTCTTGCCCTAGGCCCTTGGCGAGCTAACCACCGATATAGTGAGTTCACCAGCCACAGACGCTGGGCTAGGGCTTGTTGGCTGCTCGCAGACGCTTGGTGTCGGGCTCTTGCGGGTGGTGTTGACAGGCCCCAATCGTTGTTGGGAGCTGTTCATGACAGTCTTGAGAGGAGGCGCCGCCCGCAAGGCCGCGCTGCGGATGGTGGCCGCCGCTTTACCGGTGGGGTGCTGGGCCCAAGAGGCCGTGGTCAACCCTCCGCAAACCGTTGAGGTGCGGGGCGACGCCCAGCAGGCGCAGCGCGCTGACATCGCGGGCAAGCGGGTGGTCAGCCGTGAAGAACTGCTGCGCCACGGTGACACCCAGTTGGTCGAAGCGCTGCGGCGCGTGCCCGGCATCACGGTGCTGGGCACCGCCGGGCGCACCGAGCTGACCTTAGGGGGGCTGAGCGGTGGCTACACCCAGATCTTGCTCAATGGGGAGCCTGTTCCCAAAGGTTTTGCGGTGGAGCAGTTGTCGCCGGAGCTGATCGAGCGCGTGGAGATCTTGCGCGGCGGCAGTGCCGAGTGGAGCGCGCAAGGCGTGGCGGGCAGCATCAATATCGTCACCCGCCGGGCCCCGCGTTGGGCGCAGCGTGAGCTGAAGCTGGGCACGGGTGGATTTGATGGCCGGGCCAAGGCCTCGGTCGACCTGAGCCTGGGCGATAAAGACGGTGATCTGAGCTGGGGCCTGAACCTGGGCCTGGCCCATGAACCCTTGCGCTGGCCCGTCAACATGGTGGTGCAAAGCCGTGATGCCCAGGGGCAACTGACACAGTCTTACCTGACGGACAAGCAAGAGCGAGGTCGCGACCAAAGCCTGACCCTGGCACCGCGCTTGGCCTGGACTTTGGGTGAAGGCCGACAGGTCAGCACTGACCACCTGTTGCGCGTGGCGCAAACGCCTGGCGGCGCGACCGACCTGCGTGTTGCCGAGGTCGGCCCCCCGCCGCAACTGACGCGGAATCAATTGGCGCTGGAGCCGCGTTCGGTGATGCTGCGCAGCCGCCTGAGTTGGCAGCACAAGTACGCCGATGGCCGCGTGTGGGAGAGCAGCCTGCTCTACACCGGGGTGCGCCGCAACCAAGTGGCCGACTTTGCGGGCGACAACGCCGCAGGTCAGCGCGTGCGCGAGACACATGTCGACTCACTGGCGCTAGACCAGTCCTGGAACGCCTCGCTCAAATG
>JAXHNT010000073.1:0-13650 GCA_034520165.1 Ideonella sp. | reverse complement strand
CACCCCGGCCACATCAGCCGGTGAGTTGGGCTCCACAAACGCGACTTTCAGGCCACGCGGCGGGGTGGTCGACGAGAAATACCACTCAATGCCATAGCCGGCCGACGCGCCACTCTGAGAGAGATCGTTCCAGGCTTTGGTGGGGTAAGCGAAGCTGAACTCGTCTTTGCGCTTGCCAGAGGCGGTGAAGAGCGGCGTCTTGAGCGCACTGAAGTACGCGTCCAAGGACGCCTCCACCTTGGCCGTGTCGCTGTAGGTCGGCGCATCGGCATTGACGGTGGGGATTTCTTCCCACCACAGATAGGCCTGCTCCATATAGGACTTCACCCAGGCCTTTTCGCCCGTCAACGTGCCCACCGTGGTGGCGCTTCTTGCATCCGCACGATAAGGGTTGGTGGGTGCACAGCTCTGCGCCACGGCTGCCGGGGGCGGGGGGGGAACGGGCGCGACCGGGCTGGGACTGGGGCTGGGGGTGGTCCCCAGCACTTGATCGCCGGCATTGCTACCCCCTCCGCCGCAAGCGGCCAGCGCCAAGGTGGCTGCAAACATCAAGCCCAGGTGGGCTTTGCGAACGGCAAGGTGTGTGGACGGTGTCTCGGACATGAACAGGGCTCCCAAAGGTGCTATTCGCAAGTATCTGTTGTCGTGGCTCGCCAAGTCACTCGAGGCGGGTCAGAAACCCCGGGCGGACGGCTACTTTCTTGCGCCTTATTCTGGCTCAGGACATGCCCCCACCAAGCTAAAAATCAAGCGGCGCGCCGACCTTCGCGCTCCACCATCTCTTTGGCAAACGCCACAAAGGCTTGTGCGCCTTTGGAGGCCGGGTCGAACACCACGCCGGGCAGGCCATAGCTGGGCGCCTCGGCCAGGCGCACATTGCGGGGGATCACGGTGTTGAACACCTTGTCGCCGAAATGGGCCTTGAGCTGGTCGCTGACCTGGGTTTGCAGGGTGATGCGGGGGTCAAACATCACCCGCAGCAGGCCGATGAGCTGCAGGTCTCGGTTGAGATTGGCATGCACCTGCTTGATGGTGTTGACCAGGTCCGTCAGGCCTTCGAGCGCAAAGTACTCGCACTGCATGGGCACGATCACGCCATGGGCGCAGCACAGGCCGTTGAGGGTGAGCATGCTCAGCGACGGCGGGCAGTCGATGAGCACAAAGTCGTACTCATCCTCGGCGACTTTGAGCGCCCGGCGCAGGCGCTCATTGCGGTGCTCCAGGGCCACCAGCTCGACCTCGGCACCGGCCAGCTCGCGGTTGGCGCCCAGCACGTCATAGCTGGCCTTGTCGGCCCGCACCCGGGCTTCAGCCACCGTGGCGGTTTCCAGCAGCACATCGTAGACCGTGGCCTCCAGGGTGCGCTTGTCTACCCCCGAGCCCATGGTGGCATTGCCCTGCGGGTCCAGGTCGACCAGCAAGACGCGCTGGCCCACCTGGGCTAAACCGGCGGCCAGGTTCACACAGGAGGTCGTCTTACCGACGCCGCCCTTTTGGTTGGCAATGCAAAAGATCCGGGAGGCCATGGCTGAAAAGTCCGTTGAACCTAGAAAAGGCAGTTGGACACGGTGGCAAGCGCCTTGATGGAATGCGCGAGCCAAACCGGGTGGCGAGCAAGCTCAGCATTGTCGCTGCTGCACAGGCCTGCGCGAGTGCGGGTCAACGTCAATCGCGCAGCAAGCGCACGCCAAAACCCACCAAGAACAGCCCCGCCAAGCGCTCCAGCCAGCGGGCTGCGGTGCGATGCGCCCTCACCTTCTCGGCCACGGCCTGGGCAAAAGCACAGAGCAACAGGCAATAGGCGGCAGTGATGGCCGCGATGGTGAAGGCCATCACCGCAAAGGTGGGCAGGCCCAGGTGGTGGGCCGGGTCAATGAACAAAGGGAAGAAGGCCATGTAGAACACGATGGCCTTGGGGTTGCGCACGGTGATCAACAAGGCTTGGCGGAAGTAATGGCGCGGCTCGATGTGGATGGGGCTGGCGGAGCCCTCGCCGCGCGCGAACAGCAGCTTGAGGCCGATCCAAGCCAAGTAGCCAGCCCCTGCCCAGCGGACCGCCTCGAACACGGCCGGATAGGCCGCCAGCAGCGCCGCCACCCCGGCCACCGCCAGCCACAGCAAGACCTGATCGCCCACCATCACGCCCAGCGTGGCGGCCGCACCGGCCTTGAAGCCGCCTTTGGCGGTGGAGGTCAGCAGAGCAAAGGTGCCGGGGCCGGGCAAGGCCAAGAACAGCAAGACGGCGCTGCAAAAAGTGCCGTAGTCGGCGATGCCCATGAAGGGCCCGAAGAAGCCGGTGGGGAACATAGACACCCTGTGGATAAGCCTGTGGGCAAGTGCTGTATGGCGCGTGGATGGGCTGGGGATGCGCTGTGAGTAAGCCTCGCGGAGTGTTCGACGCAGGCGCTGTCAGCGGGGCCGCATCCAGACCAGGCAGCGCTCGGCGTCCAACTGCGGCACCTGAATCGGTTCCACGTGAAACACATCCGCCGCGACCGCCGCCTTTTCTTCAGCCGTCAGCTTGGCCTTCATCGCGCACCACAAGCCCTGCGGCGCCAGCAGGCTGGCGGTCAAAGAGACAAAGTCCTCCAGCGACGCAAAGGCCCGTGAGGTGATCAGGTCGTAGCCGGAACCCTCTAGGGTCTCCACCCGGGCATGCAGGGCTTGCAGATTCTTCAGGCCCAGCTCCGCCGCCACTTGGCGGATGAAGCTAGCCTTTTTGCCAACGGTGTCCACACAGGCCACCTGCCACTGCGGGTGCACGATGGCCAACACCGCGCCCGGCAAGCCACCGCCGCTGCCCACGTCCAGCACACGCGGCGCAGGCAGCGCGGCCAAGGCTCGACTCATGGGCGGCACCACGGCCAAACAATCCAGTAGATGCTGCACCAGCATCTCTTCAGGGCGACGCACCGCCGTCAGGTTATAGACCTTGTTCCAGCGCCCCAGCAGGTCGAGATAGGCCAGCAACTGGGTTTGCGTGGCGTCCGGCACGCTCAGCCCCAAGGCCGCCAGGCCCTGGCTGAGGCCCGCGTACTGAGGGTGAGGTGGTGGCGATGAGGAGAGGTCGGTCATGGGTGGAGGCCCAGCATTCAGGGCGTGGGCACCAAGAGGTCAGGACGAAGGGAGCAAGGCTGGCAGCGTGGGCCGGTCAGTGTAGCCACGCTGACCGCAGGTGGACAGGCCGGATGACAGAGGCTGTTCGTGGAGGTGAGCGGGCTCAAGTCGGCAGGCGTTAGGCCGCAGCCGGGTCCACGGCGGCAGCGGGGCTGGCCGCCGCCTCTGCAAAGCCCGGGAAGCGCTTCTTCTTCAGGTGCACCAACAGCAAAGAGACTGCCGCTGGGGTGACGCCCGAGATGCGCGCGGCCTGCCCCAAGGTCTCGGGGCGCTGGCGGCTGAGCTTTTGCCGCACCTCGTGGCTCAGCGCCGTGACCTGGACATAGTCCAGGTCGGGCGGCAGCTTCAGGTGCTCAAAGGCCAGGGCACGGCCCACCTCTTCGGTCTGCTTGCTGATATAGCCGGCGTACTTGACGCTGGCAATCTCGATCTGCTCAATCACCGCCTCGGCCAGGTTTTGCCCAGCTCGCTGCTCAGTGTTTCACGTGAAACAGCGGCCTCAGGGCGGGCGATTGTGGCCACTTCGGCCACCGTGTCGTAAACCACGCCGGGGCGCGCGCAGCAGATCGACCAGGCTGTATTCGTGTTCAATGGCTTTGCCCAGAGTGCGTTCGGCATCGGCGGCCGGCAGGATGCCGGGGTGCACCCAGGTGGATTTCAGGCGCTCTGTTTCACGTGAAACAGCATCCCGCTTGCGGTTGAAGGCGCCCCAGCGGGCATCGTCCACCAAGCCCAGCTCGCGGCCCATCTCGGTCAGGCGCATATCGGCGTTGTCTTCACGCAGTTGCAGGCGGAACTCGGCCCGGCTGGTGAACATGCGGTAGGGCTCGGTCACGCCCTTGGTGATCAGGTCATCCACCAGCACACCCAAATAGGCCTGGTCTCGGCGCAGGCTCATGGCCGGCTTGCCTTGGGTTTGCAGCGCAGCGTTGACGCCCGCAAACAGCCCTTGGGCGGCTGCTTCTTCGTAGCCGGTGGTGCCGTTGATTTGCCCGGCAAAGAACAAGCCTTGGATGGCCCGCGTCTCGAAGCTGGCCTTCAGCTCACGCGGGTCAAAGTAGTCGTACTCAATGGCATAGCCGGGTCGCAAGATATGGGCGTTGGCCAGGCCCGGCATGCTGCGCACCGCAGCCAGTTGGATGTCAAACGGCAGCGAGGTGGAGATACCGTTAGGGTAGAACTCATGGGTGGTCAGCCCTTCGGGCTCCAAGAAGATCTGGTGCGAGTCTTTGTCGGCAAAGCGGTTGATCTTGTCTTCGATACTGGGGCAGTAGCGCGGGCCCACGCCTTCGATCACGCCGGTGAACATGGGGCTGCGGTCAAAGCCGCTGCGGATGATCTCGTGCGTGCGCTCATTGGTGTGGGTGATCCAGCACGGCACTTGGCGCGGGTGCATGGCCACATCACCCATGAAGCTGAACACGGGCACAGGATGAAGGTCGCCCGGCTGCTCGATAAGCTGGCTGTAGTCCATGGAGCGGCCGTCAATGCGCGGCGGCGTGCCGGTCTTCAGCCGCCCCTGCGGCAGCTTCAGCTCTTTGAGCCGGGCCGACAATGTCACCGCGGGCGGGTCTCCGGCGCGGCCCCCGGCATGGTTTTGCAAGCCCACATGGATGCGGCCATCCAAAAAGGTGCCGGCCGTGAGCACCACCGCCCGGGCCTTGAACTGAATGCCGACCTGGGTGACGGCGCCCACCACGCGGTCGCCCTCCACCATCAGGTCGTCCACCGCTTGCTGAAAGAGCCACAGATTGGGCTGGTTTTCGAGCATGCGGCGGATGGCCGCCTTGTACATCACCCGATCCGCCTGGGCGCGGGTGGCGCGCACGGCCGGGCCTTTGCTGCCGTTGAGGATGCGAAATTGAATGCCCGCTTCGTCGGTGGCCAGGGCCATGGCGCCGCCCAAGGCGTCTACCTCTTTGACCAAATGCCCTTTGCCAATGCCCCCGATGGACGGGTTGCAGCTCATCTGCCCCAGGGTCTCAATGTTGTGGCTCAGCAGCAGCGTGGCGCAGCCCATGCGGGCCGCGGCCAGGGCGGCCTCGGTGCCGGCATGGCCACCGCCCACCACAATCACATCAAACTCTTTGGGGTACAGCACGGGTGTGCTCCAGGCAAGGCTCGGCGCTCTTCGGGCAGGGGCACCGCCAGAGGCCAAGCGAAAAGGACATGGGCTGAACACAGCCCTCATGGGGCACCGACCTCAGTGAGCGAGAGCCGGGCGAACCCCTGATTTTACGGAGCCCGGCTTCTCCCTGGGGGTCAATCTGGCGGCAAGAGCCCGTTAACCCTAGATCCGGCAGTTGACCGCGCTGCGTGGCCGCTGGGCTGCCGCTCAGCCACGCCCAACTGCCGGATCTAGGTTAACAGACCCTCATCCAGGTTCCACGTGAAACAATTCAGGTCTATGAACTGCCGCCCCCACTGCGCTGCCTGCTGTATTGCGCCGTCCATCAGCAGCCCCATCCCCGGCATGCCCCACGGCAAGCCAGCGGGTGTGCGCTGCGTGCAGCTCAACGCTCAAGATCAGTGCCTGATTTTTGGGCACCCAGACCGCCCCGCCGTGTGCGCCTCTTTGCAGCCCAGTGGGGCCATGTGTGGCGATAGCCGCGAAGCCGCTATGCTGTGGCTCACCCATCTGGAACACGCCACACAACCCAGCCGCACGCACCCATGACCGCCGCCCCCGACCTGCTGGCCCGCTTGCTGCCGCTCTACCCTGCGCTGTCACAACTGCCCGCCTCCGTACTGCAGGAGGTACTGGCCGAACATGTGATGCCCATCCAAGCCGCTGCGGCCACCGTTTTGTTTGACGAAGGCTCGCCCTGCCAGGGCTTTCCGCTGGTGCTGTCGGGCGACATCAAGGTGGCGCGCGGCTCACCCCAAGGGCGCTCGCTGGAGTTGTATCGCGTGACGCCGGGCGAGGTCTGCGTCGCCTCCACGTCTTGCCTCTTTGGCCACCAGTCTTTCTCGGTACACGGCATCACGGCCTCGGCCACTGAGTTGCTGCTGATCGACAAAGTCGGCTTTGAGCGCTGGGTCGCTGAGCCCGCCTTCCGTGCCTTTGTGTTCGGCGTGTTTGGCGATAGGCTCGCCGACCTGATGGCCCTGGCCGAGGCCGTGGCCTTTCAGCGTCTGGACCAACGCTTGGCCGCCTGCCTTTTGGGGCGCGGCAGCCCCATCACCACCACCCACCAAGCCTTGGCGGACGAGCTGGGCACGGTGCGCGAGATGGTGACCCGCTTGCTCAAACGCTTTGAGCAAGCGGGCTGGCTGCAACTGGGGCGCGAGCGCATTACCGTGGTGGATGCCAAGGCCTTGCGCGACCTGGCCCAAGGCTAGGAGCGTAAGCTGCAGGATCTCGGGCGGCCGCGCCGCTATGTGACTGGGGTCACAGACGCCCCGCCGTCTTGCGCGCACAGTACGCCCCATGTAACGCCCGCTTGGTGGCGTTCAATTTGAGGAGCATCCATGAAGCTGAATGTTGGCGGCATCGACCGCATCGCCCGTATCGCCGTTGGCGTCATCCTGATCGCTTTGACTCTGGTGGGCACCATTGGTGTTTGGGGCTGGGTCGGCGTGGTGCCGCTCTTGACGGGCCTGACCCGCTTCTGCCCGCTCTACCCCATGCTGGGCTTCAACACCTGCCCAATGAAGCAAGAGTAATCGCTAACTTCCCAAGTTGGCATTGACTGGCCGAACAGGCCGGTCCTCTCGCACCACGCCTCCCACCAGCACGATCACCCGGTCGGCGCTGGCAATGGTTTCGGGGCGGTGCGCCACGATGATGCGGGTCAGCTTGAGCGCAGCCACCGCCGCGTTCACCGCCCGCTCTCGCTCTACGTCCAGCGCACTGGTGGCCTCGTCCAGCAGCAGCACGCTGGGCCGCCGGTACAGCGCCCGTGCCAGCAGCACCCGCTGCTTCTGCCCGGCCGACAGCACGGTCCCCATATCGCCCACCAAGGTGGCATAGCCCATGGGCATGGCCAGGATCTCGTCGTGCACCGAGGCCAGTTGGGCGCACTCCTGCACCCAGGCCGGGTCGGCGTCTGGCGCAAAGAAGCTGATGTTGTCGGCCACCGAGCCCGCAAACAGCGGCTCTTCCTGCAGCACCACGCCCACCCGCTGACGCCACGCCTGCAGGCCAACCCGACCCAAAGGCTGACCGTCCACCCACAGTTCACCCTGGGTGGGCGCATGAATGCCCAGCAACAACTTGAGCAAGGTGGTCTTGCCGCCACCCGAAGGCCCCGCTATGGCCACCGACTCGCCGGGGCGCACCTCAAAGCTCACGCCACGCAGCACGTCAGGCTCCAGATCGGAGTAGCGGAAGTGCACATGGCTCAAGCGCAGGGCGCCGACTTGGCCGTCCATCGCTGCGGGAGGTGCCCAAGCGACAGGGGCATCAGGCTCGGGCGCCGTCAACACGATATCGGACAAGCGCTCCGCATACAGCCGTATGAGGCGCAGCTCGTTGACCTTGTCGATCAAGGCCGAGGTGCGCTGAGCAAACACATCTTGGTAAGCCATGAAGGCAAACAACATACCCACCGACAGACGCTGATCCATCACCAACAAAGCGCCCAGCCAGATCACGCCCACCCTCTCCAGCCCAAACAGCACCCGGTGCGCCACCGCCAAAGCCAGCTCTAGCTTGCGCACCGTGAGCCCCGCGTTCATGGCATCGACTACCAAGTTCATGAATCCCGACTGACGCAAGGCCTCTGCATTGAAGAGCTTGATGGCCCCCATGCCTCGTAACGATTCCAAAAAGTGACTCGACCGCTTCGCCTCATGGATCAAGGCCTCTTCGGAGGCCTCGCGCAACGGCCGCCAAAGCAACGCGCGCAGCAGTGCATAAAGCAGCACCGCCCCCACCGCCAGGCTGGCCAGCAGCGGGCTGTAGACGAGCATCAGCACCAGGGTCAGCAGCACCATCACGCCGTCAATCAAGCCCTCGGCAAAAGCCCCGGTCAGTTTGTCTTGAATTTGCTGAACCGCGCCAAAGCGGGACCACACATCGCCCGTGTGGCGGCGCTCGAACCAGGCCATGGGCAAACGCAATAAATGAGCGAATACTTGCCCCATCCATTGCAACTGCAATGTCGCCGACAAGTGCAACACCGCCCAGGATCGCCCAGCCGCTGTCAGGCCTTGGATCAGCACCAAGAGACCGAAGCCTAGGGCCAAGGTCGGCAGCAGATGGCGGTCGCCGCTGACCAGCACGCCATCCACCACCCACTGCATGAAGAAGGGCGACAACATCACAAACAGCTCGAGCGCCAGGGCCAGCAGGAGCACTTGCGTCAGGGCGCGTCGCAAGCCCGTCACCGGGCCTAGCAAGGCCCGCAGGCGCACGGGCTGGCGCTCATCACCGCTGCGAAAGCTGGGCGTGGGTGTGAACTCCAAGACCACACCGGTGAAATGCGGCGACAACTCCGCCGCGCTCAAACGGCGAATGCCGCGCGCCGGGTCATGCACTGTCAACTCATCGCCCTTGACGCTGACCAGCACCACAAAGTGGTTCAGGTTCCAATGCAAGATACACGGCAATCTGAGCTGAGCCAGATGCGCCAACTCCGCCCGCAAGGCGCGCGGTGCCAAGCCCAGCTGCTGGCCCATTTGCGCCAAGTCGGCCGCCGTGCAGCCCTTCATCGAGAGTCGAAAGCGCGCCCTCAGGGCTGGCAGGTCCACCCGCAGGCCGTGTGCGCTGGCGACCATGGCCAAACAGGCCAGGCCGCACTCGGCTGCCTCGGTTTGCAACACCATCGGCACCGCAGGGCGGCGCCAGCCTAGGTTCAGTCGCGAAGGGTCTGCGGCAGACAGTGTCATGGCGCCCTCACCGCTTGGCCCACGCCAGAACCGGCTCAAACAGCCACTCATACAGTCGCCGCTGCTCCAGCACGACATCTGCGTCCAACTGCATGCCTGCGCGCAAGGGCCGCTCTGCACCGGCGGCGGTCAGATGGGTCTGGCTCAATGAAACGGTGATGCGATAGAGCGGCTCAGTCCCTGCGCCACGCCCCAACCCCGCCACTTGGGCCCACTCGGTGGCCTGGGCCGGCGCCTGGGCCACCGCCGACACTTGGCCGGCGAGCCAGCCAAATTTTTGGTGGGGAAAGGCGGCGACCCGCAGCTTCACCGCCTGGCCCGACCGCACAAAACCCAGGGCGCTAGAGGGTGCATAGAGATGGGCGACCAAGGGCTCGTCTTCGGGCGTTAAGGTCAGCACGGCAGCCTCCGGAGACACCGCTTGACCGCGGCTGGCATGCACGGCGGAGAGCGTGCCGGCCACGGGTGCTTGCACAGCCACACGACGAGGCTGCTGGCTACCGTTCTCTCGGGTGGCCAGTTCGGCCAACTCCCCTTGCTCGCGCTCTAACTCACCCATGCGCTGGGCGGTGAGCAGCGGCAACTGGCGGGTTTGGGCTTCCAGCGCAGCGATCTCCGCATCCAGCGCCTCGCGCTGGCGGGCGATCGCCGCGCCCTCCGCCCTACTGCTCAGTAGCTCCCCTGTTTTTTCTTGAACCTGTGCTGCTGAAACAAACTGCTCCGCAACCAGTGCCTCGAGCCGCGCCACGGCCCGCTCTGCCAAAGCCTGCCGCTGCTGCTGCAGGGCTGACTGAGTGGCCAACACGGCAGCTTCACGGCGGGCAGCCGCCAAGCGCTGCGCCAACCCTCTGGACTGTTCGAGCAGCAGCATCTGCGACTGCTTGCTCGCTTCGTCCAAGCTGCGGCGCCGAGCCTCAAAACTCTGCCGCAGCCCCAACGACGTCGTCTCGCCCCACTGAGGAGAGACGACCTCCAGCGTGAACAGCGCTGCCCCTTGGGCCACACGCTGTCCTTCTTCGACCTCGACCACCAGCAGGCGCCCGGCCACTGGCGGCACCACTCGAACCCACCCCATCTGCGGCAACACCAACCCACTCAAACGCGTGGTGCGTGGCAGCTCGCCTAGAAAAAGAAAGGTGCTGACGGCGACAAGCGTCGCCAGCACCCCGAAGGTCAGCCAAGTCAAGCCCAGAGGCTGCATCACTTGGATGGAGCCTAGCCAGGCCTGACGCTGGCTGTGGAGGGATTCGGGACGGAAAAGCATTCGGGGAGGTTAGCGCACCATCACCACCGAACACCCAGACACGGAGGCCCCTACGCCGGGGACTCCGTCAAAGTTCTCTCACCAGCCGCGAAATGGAGAAGAGTCGCGACCGTCAGACCAGCCACGGAATGGGGAGTCCACCGACTCGCCTGCCTCCAGAGAGGCACCGCCAGACACCGCTCGCAAATCAGCCACGCTCAGCTCTTGAGGCTGAGAGGCAGCAGGGGCCGAGGCCAGGAAGTCTGTGTTGCTGATCGCGGGAATCGTATTCATGGTGTCTCCGAGAAGTGCATGCGCTCCAACTGCGCATGACACCATTGAACCAAGATCATCGGTCCGTCAACACTGTCAACTCTGACAGTTGCCGAGACTCATCGGATCAGCTTCATTTTCAAGGCTTTGAGTACCGCCTGATGCTTGTTCACGGCACCCAGCTTGTGCATGGCATTTTGGAGGTGCAGCACCACGGTTCGCTCGCTGATCCCCAAGATAAAGCCCGTCTCCCAAGCGGTCTTGCCCTCCATGGTCCAACTCAGCGCCTCGACCTCGCGCGGCGTCAGGTTGGGACGGTTGTCGATCCGCTGCTCGACAGGATACAAGCGCATCGCCACTTCTTGGGCATGAACGGCAAACAGCTGCAACTCAGACACGATGCGCGTCAGCGCTGTCGAACTCCGGGTCAGTTGGCGATCTCTGTCAACACCCAGCACAAAGTGGCGCCCCTCGGGCATGTGCAAAGCCAAGGTGATACCTGTTCGGTAGCCAAATGCCGCTTGCTCTTCCCATTGTTCCCCCAAGCCCTGCTGCACATAGGTCTTTTGATCCCACATGATGGGAATCGCGCTACGGCGGCAATGTTGAGCCACAGGGTCGCGGCGATAAATCTCGGGCCGCCCTGCGGTCGCCTCGACCAAGCCTGACGGCATATTGTCAACGTTATGAAACTCCGAGTGGGTCAAAGAGTGATCGACCACGGTCATGGCTGACACGTACTGGAACCCGAGGTCGTTCGCAAAGCGAATGATCTCTTCCTTGAACTCACCTTGGCTCTGAACCGCCAAGATGGACTGATAACTCGGTCTGAGTGCCGTCATGACGGAGCAACCTTCTCGTGATCAGGTCGCTCAGTCCGGGCTTTATCCCTGACAGGATTTACAGCTAGCAAGCACACGACGTCTTCTCCAGACTTCAGGCCATGCAGCGATACGCAAGCACCTCTATACCCGCTCCTACCGCATTGACCACGCCACCTCCCTGGTCGCTCTACTCTTGGCCGACCGTATTTTGTCAGGCAAATACTAAACGCCGATTGCGATTTGTTCACCTAGGGTCGTGCGTTACTTTTGCTGCAGATGGTCAACATCCCACAAGTGGGCAAACATTGTGGGCTGAGCAAGGCGACATGCCAGGCGCTGGCTTGGCCTGGGACTGGGTACAGATTGGGTCGGGGGTATTGGCCATGGCCAACCCCATGTGTGTGGTGACCAATCTGCGGCTGGTGGGCGAGCGCGGCGAGGTGCTCTCCGTCAACGAAGCCGCGCTCTACTACAACCGCATGGTCTGCGCCCTACCTTGGCAAGACGAAGTGTGGCGCTTGCTGAAGGCCGCCTGATGCGTACTGGCGCTACTTAACCGCAGCACGCGAGAGTTGGCGTGCCACATACGCCAAGGCCAGCACCGCCAGTGCCACGCTCATCGCAGCAGGAATGAGCAGATCCAGCGTGCCCATGGCTTCGCCGCGCAGCACACGGCCCATCAGTGTGAACTGCGCCAGCACCGGCACCATCAGGTGCCAAGGCTGCTCTCCCTCTTGGTTAAACAGCGCGAGCATGGGCAACAAGGACACCAGGGTCAGCATCACGGCCGCATTGGCCTGCGCCTCCTTGAAGGTTTTGCAGCGGATGGCCAGCGCCATCAGAAGGGCAGCCAAAGCACCCACCAGAGGCGTCAACACCGCCAAAAAGCCCGCCAACTCGACCCAACCATAGCGGAACATGGCCGCCAGCGTTTCGCTGCGCAGCAACCACTGCCCCGGCAAGAAGCTCAGGCAACCTAACGCACCGATGAGCCAACCTATGGCTGCGACGGCACCCCACTTGCCGGCCACCAAGGTGAAGCGCCCTGTCGGATTCATCAGCAAGGGCTCCAAAGAGCCTCGCTCACGTTCTCCGGCTGTGGTGTCTAGCGCAGCGGCCAAGCACCCGTAGAGCACCGCCATCAAGATGAAGAAAGGCAACATGCTCGTCAGTTGAGCGGCTCGGGCCGAAGCGTTAGAGAGATCGCGCTCCTGCACCGCCATGGCTTGCAAACTGGCCGGAGACACGCCCCGCATCGACATGCGCAGCATGGCCTGCTCTTGGTTAAAGCCTTGCAAGACGCGGTTGACACGACCCACGCCGGCCTCAGCGCGTTGGTTGGCACTGGCGGTGACCAACTCCAGCACCGGCACCTCACCGGCCGCCAACTCGGCCTCAAAGGTCTCGCCCACCACCAGCACCGGATCGCCCAACTTGCTGTCTTTGAGTTGCTTCTCAAAGTCGGCCGGCGCTTCCGTCAGCGTGAAGGTTTGGCGCTCCAGATAGTTGCGCAAGGTGGGCGCATGTTGCAGCCCCACCACCACCATCTCGCGGGCGTCGGCCCGCTTCTCGATATTGCCAATCATGGTGGACAGCAACACCAGCACCAGCGGGCCCATGGCCACCGAACTGATCAGCACGGTGAACAGGGTGCGGCGGTCGCGCAGTGCGTCGACCAGTTCTTTGACCAAGACAATCCAAAAACGTGACATCAATGAAACCCTCCGTGGTCGAGGCGGCTCGGCACGCTCTGCGCCGTCTCCCTCGCCAAATGCAATCCCGCCGCGCGCCGCTCTTCTGCGGTGAAAGCCAGGCCGATGAAGGCCTCTTCAAAATCTTGCTCACCCGCGCGCTGCAGCAGGTCAGGCACGGTGCCTTCGGCCACGGTGCGGCCATGCGAGATCACCACCACCTGGTCGCAGAGACGCTCCACCTCTTGCATGATGTGCGAGGAGAACACGATGCACTTGCCTTCGTCGTCACGCAGACGCCGCAGGGCCTCGCGCAAGGCGCGCGTCGCCAGCACATCCAGCCCGTTGGTGGGTTCGTCCAAGATGATGTTGGCGGGGTCATGCACCAGCGCACGCGCCAGCGCGGTCTTCATGCGCTCACCCTGGCTGAAGCCTTCGGTGCGCCGATCTAGCAAAGGCTTCATCTCCAGCAAATGCGCCAGATGCTCGGCCCGCGCTGCTGCGGCCGCAGCGCTCAAGCCATGCAGGCGCCCGAAGTAGACAATGTTCTCGCGCGCCGTCAAGCGCGGGTAGAGCCCCCGCGCATCTGACAGCGCCCCCAAGCGGGCCAGGGCGCGCTGCGTCTCAGCCGCCACATGAATGCCATCCACACGCACCTCGCCCTCATCCG
>JAXHNT010000096.1:0-18518 GCA_034520165.1 Ideonella sp. | reverse complement strand
CGTTCAGTTGCATTGCTCTCGCCGTTTTGCATCTTCTCAAGCACCACCTGAGTGGCCTTGACATAAGACTCCAGGTCCTTGATGGCGGTACGTGCCGGTGGGTTGTCCTCGTCCTCCTCGCCCTCCATCAAGCTGTTGAGTGAGCCCGTCACCAGCTTGATCTCGGCCAGCCAGGCCTCCCGGTGTTTCAGCACCGACAGACCGTCTTGATAGTCGATGATCATGGCCTTCTCATGCACCCGCACGCGGCCCAATGCCACGTTGACGTCGCCCAAGTTCTGCACTTCCTTGATGGAGTGCTCCATGAACTCGTGGTTCAGAGAGGCGAGCGTTTTGCCTCCAAGCAAGCCGGTCACGCCGACCAGTGCGAACAAAGCCAGCACCATTGCAATGGCGCCTTGCATTCGCAGGCGAATGGAGAATTGGCGCATCAAACCCAGGCGTTGTGACATCGTGTGACCTACAGGGCTAAGCGTTCTTTTGGTACCTTGGACGGCGATGCGTGGTTTAGAAGGTCTCCCATTCGGCCTCATCCTTCGTATTCTTCGCGGTGTCTGTTTTGCCGACGACCTCGGCTCTTGCTGGTGGGCTGTAACTCGCAGCAAGGGTCGGTGCTTTCGAATTGGCGTGCCCATGCAGGCTGGACCGTGCTGAGCCAAGGCGAGGACCCGCCGCCTCCACTCTTGCGGCCGGGATCGTCGTTGCGCCATGGTGGCTGAGTTTGAAGTGCGCCACAGACTGCATCAGGTGCTGCGCCTGTGAGCGCAGGCTCTCTGCAGCGGCCGCACTTTCTTCCACCAAGGCAGCATTTTGCTGAGTGGCCTTGTCCATTTGAGTCACGGCATCGCCCACCTGAGAGACGCCTTCGCTTTGTTGCACGCTGGAGGTGCTGATCTCACCCACCAAGTCGCTGACGCGCCGGATGGATTGCACCACCTCGGTCATCGTCTGGCCTGCTCGGTCGACCAGCGAGGAGCCCTTCTCGACTTTCTCTACGCTGGCACTGATCAGAGACTTGATCTCCTTGGCGGCTTCGGCGCTGCGCTGTGCCAAGTTGCGAACCTCACCAGCCACCACCGCGAAGCCTCGGCCTTGTTCGCCAGCTCTGGCGGCCTCGACGGCAGCATTCAGCGCCAAGATATTGGTTTGGAAGGCGATGCCATCAATCACGCCAATGATGTCGGAGATCTGCCGGCTGCTCTGATTGATTTCCCCCATGGTGTTGACTACATCTGCGACGACTTGGCCACCTTGCTGCGCCACACCTGATGATTGTTGGGCCAGTTGGTTGGCCTGCCGAGCGTTGTCAGAATTGTTCTTGACTGTCGCGCCGAGCTCTTCCATCGAGGAGGCTGTTTGTTGCAAGGAGGAGGCTTGCTCTTCAGTGCGTTGGCTGAGGTCTTGGGTCCCTTGCGCAATCTGCGCGCTGGCTGTCGCTACGGCTTCTGCGTTGACCCGCACCGTTCCAACCACCTCACTCAGGCGCTGGCTCATGGTCCCCAGGCTGCGGATGAGGACAGCCATCTCATTGCGGCCCTCGGCTTCGATGGAGCGCGACAAGTCTCCTTGCGCAACGGCTTCAGAGAGGGCCAGCGCGTCCTTCATGGGGATCGTGATGCTGCGCACCAGCGACCAGGACAGAGCCACGCTCAGGACCACCGCAATGATCAAGCCGCTGACCAGCAGAACGATCTCGCGGGCGATCTCCTCATGGACCTCTGTGCCCGCCGCCTCCAACAAGCCTTTTTGTTGTGCTGTGAGCTTGTCCATCGCCTCGATATAGGCCAATTGGGTGATGCGGGTCTTTTCCAGGAGTTGGCGGCGAGCGCCCTCCTTGTCACCCTTGGCCAGCAGGGCCATGAATTCGTCGAGATCTTGAATGAAGCTTGCCCTGATCTTCAACAGCTCCGCCAGCGCGGCCTTGCCCTCCGCACTCACAATGCTGGCTTCTAAGGTCTCTGCATACTTTTTGATACTCGCCCGACTGCTCTCAATGTCTTGGCGCTGCTTGGCCAGCTCCGCGTCGCTGTCCATGATGAGCATGTTGCGAGCGGAACGAGCAATCTCATTCACCTCGGTCTCCCACTCCGCCAGGGCAAAGACTTTGGGTAGATAGTTGCTCTGAACCTGTTCAAACTCTGTCAGCGTGCTTTTGGCGGCCAAGATGGCAATCATCACCAGAACAGCCGTGATGGCAGTTTGCAGACCAGATGCCAATGCCATTCTGGGCGCCAACTTCATGTTCTTTAGAAAAGACAAGATCTATCTCCCGTTTGCCACCCATGAGCACCGTGCAAGCTGGGTGTTGATGCGCGCACCGTGAAGTGCCCGAAGGCTCAAATACGCCGTTCAGTGCGCTCAATGTCGTGAGTGCCGCACCAGCGCCCCAATGTCCAGAATCAAAGCCACCCGGCCATCGCCCATGATGGTGGCCCCTGACACGTCATTGACCTTGCGATAGTTGGCCTCGAGGTTCTTCACCACCACCTGCTGCTGACCAAGCAGCTCGTCCACCAGCAGGGCCACACGTCCGCCTTCGGCTTCCACCACCACCATGATGTTGGAGACGTTCTCAAAGTCGAAGCGCGGCACGTGGAAGACCTTTTCAAGGTCGATCACCGGCATGAACTCGTCGCGCACTTCCACCACGCGGCCGGAGCCGCCAATGGTCTTGATCATGGTCTCCTCCACTTGGAAGGACTCGACCACTGAAGACAGCGGCAGGATGTAGACCTCATCGCCCACGCCGATGCTCATGCCGTCCATGATGGCCAGGGTCAGCGGCAGGCGCACCTTGACGCTCATGCCGTAGCCTTCGGCAGAGTCGATCTCGACGGTGCCGCCCAGCGAGGTGATGTTCTTTTTCACCACGTCCATGCCCACGCCCCGGCCTGAGACATCAGTGACTTGGTCGGCGGTTGAAAAGCCTGGCGCAAAGATCAGGCCGTAGACCTCTTGGTCGGTCATGCTGTCGGGCGCGTCAATGCCGCGTTCGCGGGCTTTCTTGATCAGCTTATCGCGGTTGAGCCCACGGCCGTCGTCGCGCACTTCAATGACGATGGAGCCGCCCTGGTGCGAGGCGATCAGTGTCACGGTGCCATGCTCGGGCTTGCCCTTGGCCAGGCGCTCGGCCGGTTGCTCGATGCCGTGGTCGCAACTGTTGCGCACCAGGTGGGTGAGCGGATCGGTGATTTTTTCCACCAAGCCCTTGTCGAGTTCAGTGGCTTCACCCTGCGTGACCAGTTCCACCTTTTTGCCCAGTTTGGCCGCCAGGTCGCGCAACATGCGCGGGAAGCGGTTGAAGACCATGGACATCGGAATCATGCGGATCGACATCACCGCTTCTTGCAGGTCGCGGGTGTTGCGCTCCAAGTCGGCCAGGCCGGACAGCAATTGCTGCGACACGCCTTCTTCGACGCTGCGGCTGTTTTGCGCCAGCATGGCTTGGGTGATCACCAACTCGCCCACCAAGTTGATGAGTTGGTCCACCTTCTCCACGGACACCCGCAAGGTGGTGGAGTCGGGGCCTTGGGCCGCGTTGCGGGCTTCGGCCTTTGCCGCAGGCTTGGCCACGGTGGCAGTGGCCGGCGCGGGTGCGGCCACAGGGCTGGCGACTGCCGCAGTCGGCGTGGGGTTGCTGGCCTCAGAGCCCGGCGCACCTGGTGCGTCGTCAAAAAAGCCGTAGCCCAATTCAGGGGCGGGTGCCGGGGCAGAGCTGGCTTCAGCCTGCGGCGCGCCCGGCGCACCGTCATGGAAGCCATAGCCGGGGCCATAGTCTTTGAGTTGGAGCTTCTCTCGGTCCACATGGAAGGTGAACAAGTCCAACAGGTCGTCGTCGGTGGCCGTGGTCGTGATCTTGAATCGGCGCACGCCGTCGGCGGCTCGGCCAGCGTCCAAGGGCTCCATGGTGCCCAAGGCTGTGATCTCTTTGAAAAGATCAAACAGGCTGTCGGCCTGCTCAGGTTGCTCCAAGGGGCCGACCGTCAAGTCCAATACCCTTGTGCCGGCCGCCGCGCTGGGGCTGGCCACGCTGGGCGCGGCCACTGGCGCTGCTTGCCCGAGCGTTGAGGCGGGCGCCGATGCCACAGGTTCCCCCGCGCCTTCTGCCATGGCGCGGATGCGACCCACCAACTCAGAGGTGTCAATGGGATCGCCCCCCCCACCTTGGTGGCGGCTGAGCATGAACTTGAGCGCATCCCCGGAGGCCAGCAGCACATCCACCATGGCCGAAGTGGGTTGCAGTTCATGGCGGCGCAGCTTGTCCAGCAGCGTCTCCATGTGGTGGGTCAGTTCAGCCACATCAGAGAAGCCGAAAGTCGCTGCACCACCCTTGACCGAGTGCGCGCAGCGGAAGATCGCGTTCAGCTCTTCGTCGTCGGCTGCCGTGACATCCAGCTCTAGGAGTTTTTGCTCCATCTGCTCCAAGTTCTCACCGGCCTCTTCGAAAAAGACTTGGTAGAACTGGCTGAGGTCGATGCCGGCACTTGCGCTGGCGCTGTCTTGTGAGGTCTCGCCCATGAGGTCTGGCTCCAAAAAGAGAGGTGTCTGCCCGAGATCGCGTCAGCGAATGACCTTGCCGATCACTTCGATCAGCTTGGCCGGGTCAAAGGGCTTCACCAGCCAACCGGTAGCACCCGCGGCGCGGCCTGCTTGCTTCATCTGGTCGCTGGACTCGGTGGTCAGGATCAAGATGGGCGTGGATTGGAACTTGGGGTTCTCGCGCAGCTTCTTGGTCAGGCTGATGCCGTCCATGCGGGGCATGTTCTGGTCGGTCAACACCAAGTTGAAGTCGCGCTGGTTGGCCTTCTCCCAGGCGTCTTGGCCGTCCACC
This sequence comes from Ideonella sp., assembly GCA_034520165.1. Lineage (GTDB taxonomy): Bacteria > Pseudomonadota > Gammaproteobacteria > Burkholderiales > Burkholderiaceae_C > Ideonella. The sequence continues at coordinate 13,687 of JAXHNT010000096.1, read as the reverse complement.
GCCTCAACGACGTTGAATCCAGCGTTCTTCAAGGTGAAGGTCACCATTTGGCGCATCGAGGGCGAATCGTCAACGGCAAGAATGGAATGCATCGCTTTTCTCCGGGGTTTCTCTGAGTGGGGGCAGGCAGGTGGGGCGTGTCAGAACAAGTCGACGGACCCAGCGTCCATCTCGTCTTGCGTCACAGGATTAGGGTGCAGCGGCGCGATCTTCGACGATGGTGGTGCCATCTTCGTCATCCCCCATGGCTTCACGGGCGATCTTGTCGGCACAGCCGCGCAATCGGCGCTGCGTGTGGCTGATCAGTTGGGTGGCCATGTCATGAAACTGCAGCGCGGTGATGGCACCGGCCAAGTCGCGCATGGCCTCGTTGCATCGGCGGCGCCGTCGTCCGCCGGCCTGTCATCGCAGCCGCTCGCGCAGCAGGCGCTGAGACTGTGGTCGGTAGCACTGTAGAAGTGGCCCGAGAGTGACTCACTGGCGTCGTCCAGCAATCGTTGCAGGCGTTCCAAGTCATTGGTGGCCACCATCAGGTGGTCCTGCAGGTCGGTCGCCACCAACGGCGCATGCCGTCTGTCAGGTGACTCCGGAACGCTGGCATCAGGTTCAGCATCGTGGCTCCAGGGGCTTACTTGACCGATGTTTGACAGCAGGACTTGAACCCGGCTCGAGCGCCATCTGCGGCCCGAAATTCGTCGTTAGGTTCAATGCTGCACGGCATCTTCGGCATTTCGATAGGGACTGTCGACCAGACATTACAGGCAGAACGGTGCTACTTGTGGGTTTCAACCGAAGTATTGAGCTAGCAACACGGGGTAACCCCGCAATTCAGTGGTCTTTTCGCTTGCATGTCGGCGCCGGCCTGTTGAGCCTTGTTGCGCGTGTGGGCGCATACTTTGGCCATGACTGACCCCATGCCCCGCCCAACGACGAGCGCAAACTGCGCGTGCTGCACCTCGAAGACTCCGAGCTGGACCACCAGCTGGCCATGGCCCACCTGCGGCCGCGGCAGGCCTGGCGGTGGAGCTGTGAACGGGTGGACACCGAGGCCGGCCTTCAGCGCCGCCCTGGGCAGCCCTGGGACGTGATCCTGTCCGGACTACAACATGCCCGGTTTTTCCGGCTTGAAGGCGCTTGGAGCATGCGCAAACGCGAGCCAGGCGTCAGTTCGCCCTTTATCTTGGTCTCGGGTGAGATTGGCGAGGACGTGGCTGTGGCGGCCATGCGCAATGGGGCCAGCGACTATTTGCTCAAGAGCAACCTGGCCCGCTTGGCGCCCGCGCGTGGAGCACGCTATCGAGGCCGCCGAGACGCCAGCGCGCCCGCAGCTAGTGCCGACCGAGCAGCTGGCGGCTCACGCCAGCGTCTTTCCGAGCTGGCGCAGCACCTGCAAACCAGTGTGGAGATGGAGCGGGCCGCGATTGCCCGCGAGATCCACGACGACGTGGGCGGCAGCCTCAGTGCTTTGAAGTTTGAACTGGCTTGGCTGGCGCGCAATGCCGCCAGCACGCCCGAGGTCAAGCAGCGCTTGGACAGCGCCATGGAAACCGTGACCCATGCGCTGGAGGCCAGCCAGCGCATCATGCACAACCTGCGCCCGGCCATTCTGGAGCAGGGCTTGGTGGCGGCGCTGCAGTGGATGGCCAACCGCTTTGAGCGCCGCACCGGCATCTCCTGCGCCTTTCGCACCAGCCACGACAGCCCGCAGCTGCCGCCCGGCGTGCCCCTGGTGGCCTATCGCACGGCGCAGGAGGCGCTGACCAATGTCACCAAACACGCCCAGGCCACACGGGTCAGCATCGACTTGTCGGTGGCGCAAGGCGTGATGTCGCTGGAGGTCAGCGACAATGGTCGGGGCTTGTCCGACACCGATCTGGCCAAGGCGCGCAGCTTTGGCATTCGGGGCCTGCATGAGCGGGCGTCCACCGTGGGCGGCTGGGTAGACCTTTCCAGCGGCACGGCGGGCACCACCTTGATTTTGTCCATTCCACTCGATGCCGGGGCTGCCGCCGCCGTCGATCACGACGGTTTGCTGGATGACCTGCCGCATGATCCAAGTTCCTGGGGAGATGTATGACTCGCGTGATCATCTGTGACGACCACGCCCTGATCCGGCGCGGGATTCGCGACACCCTGTCCGACGCCGCCGACATCGAGGTCATTGGCGAGGCCGGCGACTACGGTGAGCTGCGCAGCCTGCTGCGCACCGAAAGCTGCGACGTGCTGGTGCTGGACATCAACATGCCGGGCCGCAGCGGCCTGGATGTGCTGCATGTGCTGAAGGACGAAGGCTCGACCATCAAGGTCTTGGTCGTCAGCATGTACCCCGAAGACCAATACGCCATCCGGGCGCTCAAGGCTGGGGCCTATGGGTACGTCAACAAAGGCGGCGACCCAGCCGCCTTGGTGCAGGCCGTGCGCACCGTGGCCCAGGGGCGCAAATATGTGACGCCCGACATCGCGCAAATGCTGGTGGAGAGCCTGACCACGCCCGACGCCGAGCAATGCCCATGAAAAGCTCTCTGACCGCGAGCTGCAAACCCTGGTGATGATTGCCTCGGGCAAGCGCTTGTCTGATATCGCCGAGGAGTTGATGCTCAGCGCCCAAAACCGTCAGCGTCTACCGCGCCCGGGTGCTTGAAAAGCTGGCCCTGGCCAATAACTCGGAACTCACGGTGTACGCGATTCGCAATGGTTTGGTGGCGAGTTAGCCCTTTGAAAAGGCGGTGCGAGTCGGCTAGATCGCCCGACTCCAAGGCCTGGGCTGCGGACAAAATGCTGGATGCCCGTCGGCCCCCTGGGCTGACGATTTGTTGCGCAGCCCACTTTTTTGCCCCCTCCTCGTGTCCAGCCCTGACCCCCTTGCTCGCGCTGCTGCCGAGGCCCCGAAGCCGCCTTGAGATCGCGCTCCGCTGCGCCAACCCGGGCGCGTGACTCCCTGGTCTGGCGGCTGACGCGGCTCAATCTGCAAGTTCTAGCCGTCACCATGTTGCTCAGCTTTGGCCTGCTGGCCTTGGCCTTGTGGCTGTCCTCCCGCGATATGCATGGCCAGGGCGGCCGAGAACAACGCCCAGTTGCTGGCCAATAGCTTGGCCCCCATGTTGGTGTTTGATGACCGGGCCGCTGCCGCCGCCGAGTTGCGCGCGTTCTCTCTGCGTGCCGACCTGCAAGCCCTGCGCGTGCTGAGCGCAAGGCAAACCCTGTTCGCGCAATGGCCCGAGGCACCCGGGGCCCTGGAGGCCTGTCTGGATGTGCCGCCCCTGCTGGCAGGCCTTGAGCCGAGCCGCGAGATGCACTTTGATCATCTGGACGTGTCGGTGCCCATTCAGTTCAAGAACGAGGTGGTGGGGCGCTTGATCTTGCGCAGCAGCTTGGCGCAGGTGCAGCTGGCCGTCTATCGCATGGTGCTGGTGGGTGCGGCCCTGATCGCGGTGGCGATTGGGCTGGCCGGCCTGTTGTTGCGCTGGGTGCAGGGCCGCGCCTTGGCGCCCATCGTCGAGTTGTCAGAGCTGGCCGAACGGGTGGCCAAAGACCAGAACTACAGCCATCGCGCCCAAGTTCATCGGCCCGATGAAGTGGGGCGTTTGAGCGAGCGTTTCAACCAGATGCTCCAGCGGGTGGAGCTGGGCCAGGCGGAGTTGACCCAGCGCCTGCGCCACGAGCAATTGGCCGGGCAGCAATTTGAACAAATGGCCCATCAAGACAGCCTGACCCAGCTGCCCAATCGCCTGTTTTTTCAAACCGCCCTGCAAGCCCAGGTTGAGAGTTGCCTGCGGAGCCAGCAGCGCCTGGCGCTGATGTTCATTGACCTCGACAACTTCAAATTCGTCAATGACAGCCAGGGCCACGAGGCGGGCGATGCCGCCCTGCGCGAGGTGGCGGCGCGCATGGGGCGGGTGTTGCGCAATGGGGATACTTCTGTGTCGCTTGGGCGGCGATGAGTTTGCCTTGATCTTGCCAGACCTGCCCGACGAGGCCGCTGCCGAGCACACCGCCCAGCGCATCATTGCGGCGGTCGGTGAGCCCTTGCCACTTCAAGGGCCAGCGCATGCCGCGTGGGCGCCACCATAGGCCTGGCGTTTTGCCCCAACGATGCCCGCGACGCCGCCCAATTGCTGCACGCCGCAGACACCGCCATGTATGCCGCCAAGCGGGCCGGTAAAAACACGTTTCGAAAGGCGCAGGGCCATGACGCGGCAGTTTGAACGGCGATGGCTGAGCGCCCTGTGGACCCTGACGCTTTTGTGCAGCCTCAGCGCTGCGCTTGGGCCCGCCCAAGCCCAAGCCCAAGCCATTGAGACCTTGGATTTAGAGTTGGCCGCCCTGCTGCGCCAACGGCCCCGGGCGGTGCCTCGGGAGATTGAGGTCAGCACCGCGGCCCGCATCAGCCAAAGCGCGGCCGATGCACCGGCCGTGACCTATGTCTTAACCTCCGGTGATATCGAGCGTTATGGCTTGCGCAATATGGAAGACATCTTGCGCACCATGCCGGGGCTCTACACCACCTCTGACACCATGTTCACCTATGTGGGCGCCCGCGGCCTGGGCCGAAGCGGCGACTACAACGCCCGCCTGCTGTTCTTGATCGACGGGGTGCGGGTGAATGAAAACATCTACGACGCCGGTCTCTTGGGTGGCGAGTTTTTTGTGGATGTGGATTTGATCGAGCGGGTGGAGTACGCACCCGGCCCGGGCTCACCCCTCTATGGCAACAATGCTTTTTTTGGGGTGATCAACGTCATCACCAAACGGGGCGACAAATTGCGCGGCGGCGCGCTGCATTTCAACAGAGACACGGCGGGCGTGCAGACGGCTCGTGCCCGCTGGGGCCACCGCGCCGCAGCGGGCTGGGAGGCCTGGCTGGGCGTGAGCGAGTCGCGCCAACAGCGCAAGCCCTGGGTGTTTGTTGAGGCCCAAGACCATGTGGACGAGCAGCGCGACTTGTTTTGGATGCAGGGCCAGCGGGTGTTCGGCAGCTTCAATGCCGGGGGCTTGGCCCTGCGGGCAGGGATGAGCCGCCATGTCTACGGCCTGCCTGAGTACATCGGGGGCTCGCAGCCCGACCCACCTGTGAGATTCGGCCAAAACCGCAACGTCGCTCTCAACCACTTGCTGGCGCTGAGCTGTGCAGGTGAGCTGGGCCCGAACTTGGACTGGCATGTGGCCGCCTCGCTCAAGCGCAGCGGCTTGTATTGGCGCTATCCCTTCGAGGATGAGGCCGGGCAGCGCCAGGACTTTGACGGACGCTCGCTGGGCGCTTAGTCCGGCTGCGGGAGCTGCGCCTGGGCAGTCATCACTTCGAGCAGCATTACTGGATGCTTGGGGTGGAGCTGCAAAACGACCACCAGCAGGGCATTGCGCTGGGCCCGGTGGGTGAGCCACCTTGGGTCGAGTTTGTGGGTAAAAACCGCCGCTTGGGGCTGTTCATTCAAGATGAATGGCAAATCTCTGACGCCCATCATCTGATCTTGGGCCTGCGCCACGACCAAGACCAAGTGGGGCGCAAACAACCTCAACCCCAGACTTGCGTGGATGTGGCGCGTTAGGCCCGAGGCGACGCTCAAGCTGCGCGTACGGCAGCGCCTTCCGCGCGGCCAATTTGAACGAGTTCCAAACCAATGCTCAAGCGAAGCTTACCACCCCCAGCCCGAGCGGGTGAGAGACCTGGAGTTGGCCTGAGAGCAGGCCTTGAGCCCCAGCTGCAATACCAGCTCTCGGTGTATGACTCGCGCTTGCAGGGTTTGATCTCCCTGCTCGGGTCGCTACCCCGGTATTTTCAACAGCCCGCCGCTGCGCCCCCTGGGCTTGGAGGCCGCAGCCGAGCAGCGCTGGGCGGGGGGCGGGCAGCTACGCTTGAGCCTTGTCGCAGCGCACCCAAGACGCGCAAGGCGTGGGCCTGAGCAATTCGCCCCGCGCCATGTTCAAGCTGCTCTACAGCCAAGCCCTGCTGGGTGATGCTTTGCAGGCCTCTTGGCAAGTGCTGGCGCTGAGCCGGCGCAGCGCCAACAAGGGTGACTTGCCGGGCTATGCGATCGGCAACTTCCATCTGTTGTGGCGGCCCGAGCCCCGTTTGGACCTGAGCCTCGGGCTCTACAACCTGACGGGCCAGCGCTATATCGACAGCATTGGGGCTGATGTGATGGTGGCGCAGCCGGGGCGGACCTGGCAGCTCGGCTTGACCTGGCGTTTTGGCTCATGAAGCGGACAAGCCCCGGGCTGTATGCCCTTGCCATCGTGGGCGCTTTGGCTTTGGCCAGCCCTGGGCAGGCGCAGCCCAGCCAAGACGCGCAGCTCAAGGCCGCCTTTGTCTATCGCTTTGCCCAACTCACCCAATGGCCCCCGCCGCCGCTGAGCGAGTTCATCTACTGCGTGGCGGGCAGTGGCAGCATGCAGGGCGCCATGCAGGCCCTGCCCGCCAAAGGACTGGGGGGCTTGCAGGCGCGGCTGCAGGTTGTGAGCGAGCCTGCGCAGGCCCGGCGGTACCAACTCTTGATGCTGGGCTTTACTGCGTGGGCTGATTTGCTGCGCTGGCAAACGGCCTTGCAAGATGAGCCCTTGTTGGTGGTGAGTGATAACGCCGAGGCCTTCCGGGTAGGCGCCATCATCGGCAGATTGCAAGAGCCCGACGGCCTGGCCTTTCGCATCAATTTGAGCGAAGCCAAACGACGAGGGCCTCGCGCTGAGCCCGCAAATGCTCAAGCTGGCGCGTGAGGTCAGGTAGCCGTCAAGCCCGCGCGCCTGCGGGGAGCCAGCCCAGGGTGCGCTGCACAAACTGGGCCAAGGCCGTGGCGTTGCCGGTGGTTTCAAGCGTGATGGTTGCGGCGCCGGGCTGCACCTTCAGCTCGCCCCACAGCCTCGCCGCTTGGGCCGCCACCGCCGTCTCAATATTGAGCAATTGCACCTTCGGCCCAGGGCGGCTTGAATTTGCGCTTGAATCAGCGGGTAGTGGGTGCAACCCAACAACACGATGTCCACCTGCGCGGCCAGCAGGGGCTGGCAGAGTTCTTGGAGCAGGGCTTGCAAGGCGGGTGAATCCAGCTCCCGGTTTCCAATCAAATTGACCAAGCCCGGGCAGGCCTGGCTGAACACCTGGGCCGCCCCGGCATGGCGTTGAATCAAGGCCTGGTAGCGGGCGCTGTTGATGGTGCCGGTGGTGGCCATCACGCCGATGCGTCCGCTGGGGCACGGCACTGTGACTGCGGGCTTGATGCCGGGCTCGGTGCCCACGATGGGCAGCCCCGGCCCGCGCTGGCGCAGGGCGCCAATCGCGTGGGCGGTGGCGGTGTTGCAGGCAATCGCCAACACCCAGGCCCCGGCTTACAAGCAAATGCTCGCTCAAGACCAGGCAGCGGTTCACGATGAAGTCAGGCTCGCGCGGTCCGTAGGGTGCGTGGCCGCTGTCCGGCCCCACACCGGTGCAGGGAGCACTTGCGGGCGCGCAGTTACAATTCGCGCAAGACCGTGAGGCCGCCAAGAAGCCGGGAATCGAACACACCGATCCACGGGGGCTGGCGGAGAGAAAAACTGGGGGAGGAGCGGGGCGCAGGCATCCATCATTGAGCGCAGCAGTCTAACTTTGCTGTGCACCTGGCCTCAAACCGAGACTAAAATAGAACGATCGTGCTATTTTTTATGTGCAAAGGATGTGCGGAATCGGCTGCCGCCGCCCATAAAATGATTAACGTTAACGTCAACTAGCCTTGGAGTGCTTCGATGAAGATTCTGGTTCCTGTCAAACGAGTGGTGGACTACAACGTCAAGGTGCAGGTCAAGAGTGACGGCACCGGCGTGGACATCGCCAATGTCAAGATGACCATGAACCCCTTTGATGAAATCGCCGTCGAGGAAGCGGTTCGCCTGAAGGAAAAAGGCGTAGCCACCGAGGTGATCGCCGTGTCTTGCGGCGTCACCCAGTGCCAGGAAACCCTGCGCACCGCCATGGCCATCGGCGCCGACCGTGCCATCTTGGTCGAGACCGCATGCTGAGCTGCAGCCCCTGGCCGTGGCCAAGCTGCTCAGACGCGATGGTGGATAAAGAGCAGCCCGGCCTGGTGATCTTGGGCAAACAAGCCATCGACGACGATTGCAACCAAGACCGGTCAGATGCTGGCCGCCTTGACCGACCTGCCGCAAGGCCTACGCCAGCAAGGTCGAAGTGGCGGAGGCAATGAGGTAGCCGTGACCCGCGAGATCGACGGCGGCCTGGAAGCGCTAGTCAGCAACTGCCCGCCGTGGTCACCACCGACCTGCGCTTGAACGAGCCGCGCTACGTGACCCTGCCCAACATCATGAAGGCCAAGAAAAAGACGCTGGACGTGCTCAAGCCCGCCGACCCTGGGCGTGGATGTGAGCCCCGCATCAAAACCCTCAAAGTTGAAGAGCCGCCCAAGCGCAGCAGCCGGCATCAAGGTGGCCGATGTGGCCACCCTGGTGGATAAGCTCAAGAACGAGGCCAAAGTCATTGGCTAAGCCCAGATCAGAAAAAATCAGGAGAAAACTCAATGACTGCTCTCGTGATTGCCGAACACGACAACGCCTCCATCAAGGGCGCCACCCTCAACACCGTGACCGCCGCCCTGGCTTGCGGTGGTGATGTGCACGTGCTGGTGGCCGGCCACAACGCCGCCGCTGCCGCTGCCGCTGCCGCGCAAATCGCCGGTGTGGCCAAGGTGCATGCATATCGACACCGACGCCAGTTGGCCCACAACCTGGCCGAAAACCTGGCCGCCCAAGTGCTGGCCACTGGCCGTCAGGCTGCCAGCCACATCCTTTTTCCGCCACTGCCTCGGGCAAGAACGCAGCGCCCCGCGTCCCCGCCTTGCTGGATGTGGCCCAGCTCAGCGATGTGACCAAGGTCATCAGCGCCGACACCTTTGAGCGTCCCATCTACGCCGGCAATGCCATCGCCACCGTGCAAGGCGGCGACGCCACCAAGGTGCTGACCGTGCGCACCACCGGCTTTGACGCAGCAGCCGCTAGCGGTGGCAGCGCCGCCTGAATCGAGGCTCATGGCTGCCGTGGCTGATAGCGGCAAGTCCGCCTTCGGCAGCCGCGAAATCGCCAAGAACGATCGGCCTGAGCTGACCGCCGCCAAGATCATCGTCTCCGGCGGCCGCGCCCTGGGCTCCAACGACAAGTTCATGGAGGTGCTCACACCGCTGGCCGACAAGCTGGGCGCCGCCCTGGGTGCCTCGCGCGCCGCTGTCGATGCGGGTTATGCCCCCAACGACTGGCAAGTGGGCCAGACCGGCAAGATCGTCGCCCCCCAGCTCTACATCGCCTGCGGCATCGGCGCGTGCTTCATCCAGCAGTTGGTAGGCATGAAGGACTCCAAGGTCATCGTCGCCATCAACAAGAACCCCGAAGCCCCGATCTTCGAGCGTGGCCGACTACAGCTTGGAGGCCGACCTGTTCAGCGCCGTGCCCGAGTTGGTGAAGGCCCTCTGATCGGAATTCACCCCCACGCTTGATTTCAACAGGCGCCCGACTTCACGGTCGCGGCGCCTTTGTTTGTCATATGACAAAAATTACTGGAGACCCCTCATGCCTTACATCGCCCCCCTCAAGGACATGCTCTTCAATATCCAGGAACCTGGCTGGCTTGCAAGACCTCGACCGAAATCCCTGGTTTCGCTGACTTCGAGCATCGACACCGCCCAGGCCGTGTTGGAGGAGTGCGCCAAGATCAATGAAGACATCATTGCCCCGCTGAACTTCGCCAGCGACAAAAACCCCTCCTATCTGAAGGACGGCCAGGTCTACACCAGCGCAGGTTTCAAAGAAGCCTTTCGCCAGTTCGCTGAGGGCGGTTGGCAGGGCTTGCAACACCCCACCGAATTTGGCGGCCAGGGCATGCCCAAGACCATTGGTGCGGCCTGCGGCGAGATGATGAACAGTGCCAGCATCAGCTTTGCCCTGTGCCCCTTGCTGACCGACGGGGCCATTGAGGCCTTGCTGACCGCAGGCAGCGAGGAGCAGCGCCAGACCTTCATCCCCAAGCTGATCGACGGCAGCTGGACCGGCACCATGAACCTGACCGAGCCGCAAGCGGGTTCAGACCTGGCCCTGGTGCGCACCCGGGCCGAACCTCAACCCGACGGCACTTACAAAGGTACTTCGGTACCAAGATCTACATCACCTATGGCGATCACGATATGGCCGAAAACATCGTCCACCTGGTGCTGGCCCGCGTAGCCGGAGCGCCCGAGGGCGTGAAGGGCATCAGCCTCTTTGTGGTGCCCAAGTTTCTGGTCAATGCAGATGGTTCCTTAGGTGCCGCAATGACGCCTACTGCGTCAGCATCGAGCACAAGATGGGCATCAAAGCCGGCCCCACCGCAGTGATGCAGTTTGGCGATCATGGTGGTGCCATCGGTACTTTGGTGGGCCAAGAAAACCGTGGCCTGGACTACATGTTCGTCATGATGAACGCCGCCCGCTTTGGCGTGGGCGTGCAGGGCATTGCGATTGCCGAGCGGGCCTATCAAAAAGCGGTGTCCTACGCCCGCGACCGGGTGCAAAGCCGGCCGGTGGATGGCTCGGTGGCGGGCAGTGCCGCCATCATCCATCACCCCGATGTGCGCCGCATGTTGATGACCATGCGCTCGCTCACCGAAGGCTGCCGCGCCATGGCCAGTGTGGCCGCAGCCGCGTTTGACGCCGCCCACCACCACCCCGACGCCGACACCCGCAAACAAAACCAAGCCTTCTATGAGTTCATGGTGCCCCTGGTCAAGGGCTACAGCGACCGAGATGAGTTTGGAGGTGACCGACCTGGGCGTGCAAATCCACGGCGGCATGGGCTTTATCGAAGAAACCGGCGCGGCCCAACACTACCGCGACGCCAAGATTTTGACCATTTACGAAGGCACCACCGCCATCCAGGCCAATGACCTGGTGGGCCGCAAAACCAGCCGTGACGGGGGCCAAATGGCCCGCGCCGTGGCCAGCCAAATCGAGGCCACCGAAGGCCTGCTCGCCAAGCGCGACAGCGCCGCCGCCAAAGCCATGCTCAAGCGCCTGAGTGCCGCCCGCCAGGCCTACCTGGATGCCGTGGACTTCATCGCCGCCCAAGGCAAGGGCAATCCGAATGCCGCGTTCGCCGGCTCGGTGCCCTATCTGATGCTGGCCGGCAATCTGGTGGCCGGTTGGCAGATGGCGCGCGCGCTGATGGTGGCTGAAGACAAGCTGGCCGCCGGTGAAGAGGCCGCTTTCATGAGCGCCAAGATCGCAACAGCTCGCTTCTATGCCGAGCACATCTTGGCCGAGCTGGTGGCCCTGCGTGATGCCATTGTGGAAGGCGCTGACAGCGTGACCCTGATGAGTTTGGATGCCTTTTGAAAATCACCCTGGAGATTCCCCTATGGCCTTGCCTGCTGTTCTGCAAAACCTGCCCCTGCCCATCATCGGCTCGCCGATGTTCATCATCAGCACGCCCAAGCTCGTCATTGCTCAATGCAAGGCGGGCGTTGTGGGCTCCATGCCCGCGCTCAATGCCCGGCCCGCCGAGTTGCTGGACGAGTGGCTGAACGAGATCACCACCGAGCTGGCGGCCTACAACAAGGCCAACCCAGACAAACCCGCCGCGCCTTTCGCCATCAACCAAATCGTGCACAAAAAAGCAATGACAGGCTGGAGCGCGATATGGCGGTGTGCGCCAAATACAAGGTGCCCATCGTCATCACCTCGCTGGGTGCGCGTGAAGACGTCAACCACGGGCCGTGCACGCCTGGGGCGGCATCGTGCTGCACGACATCATCAACAACAAGTTCGCCAAGAAGGCGATCGAGAAGGGCGCCGACGGCCTGATCGCAGTGGCCGCCGGTGCCGGTCGGCCATGCGGGGTGAAGAGCCCCTTTGCGCTGATCCAAGAGATTCGGCAATGGTTTGACGGCCCGAGTTGGCCGCTGTCGGGCTCTATCGCCTCGGGCGACGCGGTTTTGGCCGCCCAGGCCATGGGGGCTGACTTTGCTTACATCGGCTCCGCCTTCATCGCCACCGACAGAAGCCCGCGCGGCTGAGGCCTACAAACAGATGATTGTTGACAGCAACAGCGACGACATCGTCTACAGCAACCTCTTCACCGGCGTGCATGGCAACTATCTGCGCGGCTCCATCGTCAACGCCGGCATGGACCCCGACCAGCTGCCCGAGAGCGACCTCGGCGCCATGAACTTTGGGGGCGATGTCAAAGAAGCCTGGAAAGACATCTGGGGCTGCGGCCAAGGCATTGGCGCTGTGGACAAGGTGCAGCCCACCGTTGAGTTGGTGGCCCGCTGGGTGCGGGAGTATCAGGCGGCGCGCGCAGCGCTTGCGCCTGGCGTAAGCATAAAAGCCTTGCCAAATAAAACGGCCGCTCTTGGAGCGGCCGTTTTAGGCTGGCTCTAGATTCCTTGCATGGCGCAGTACGCTTGGCAGATATTGCCATGCCTGTGTCTCGGAATCAATCAATCAATTAGCACGCCGACGCCGGCCCAATGCCGCCAAACCCAACAGTCCGGTGGTCATGAAGAGATAGCTGGCAGGCTCAGGCACGGCGCTCACGGTGATGCGGGCGGCGAGCCGTGTAGTTTGGTTCTGAAAACCATTCGCTGCCTGGTCCTTGGTTTTGAATTTGGGCGGTCGATTTTCCGTATCCCACGTACCAAGCCCCGTCGCTGGGCTTTTGGCCGACAACGGTGAGGAAATAGTTGCCGCTTCCGAGGTTCCAGCCCAGATTGCTGAGCGTCGGAAAGCTAGCCGGATCGGTCAAGTCAAAAGAGTACAAAAAACTCGTCAGAGGGCGCACCATTGTTGGCGGCCTGAATGCCAATCCGATAGGTGCCTTCTCCTGTAAGGGCCAGCGTCAAACTATCCAATATCGAGTTAGAACTCAAGCTAAAACCAATCGCAACGAGAGCTTGCCCGAAACCAAAGAACCCCCTCTCAGTACCCACATAGTGGGCAAAGGTCTTGCGTCAGAGTTACCGGGGCCAAAGGTGTCCAGCACGACCGTTGCTTGCGCCTGTGAGGCGAGGCCAGACAAGCTCATGCACAGCAAGACAGGCAGGCCGTGCGAGCGTGCCAAGCGCGTTGAAAAAGCAGACCAATTCATTTGATAACCCCTTGAAAAGTGTTTGAAGTATCTTGCCAATATCGGCAGGCGTAGGTTAATTGAAAAAAAATTGGGCGGGCATTCTGATCTTTTGTTTTACCATTGATTGATGCTTCATAATTACCCTAGGGTTTACACGATGTAATTTAAGTATTGGTAAATTGATTTGTCTTAATAAAAATAACTAATTGGCGCATAAAAATTTACTTGAATGAATATTTGTTACTGTATTTTGCTGAAATGCTGCTGCATGATGCAGGGGTGAGATTTCATATAAGCGAAAATTTCCTATATTTGGCGTCAGGTTTGTGAAGATTTTTGTATTTATTTGGTTTCTTTGTTGTTGGGTGGCGATGATGAATATAGGATATCGGCGTGTCAAGATATCCGTCTTCTGCTTTCGGCCCTTGCGCTATTCATCGCGTCCAGCGTTGGGTTCATAGGCACCTCCACCTTCAACCTAGATCCGGCAGTTGACCGCTTGATTTGACTTGGAAGCCTCGATGCCTACGACCTTCACCCCGATCAAGTGCCTTCACCATTTGGGTGACAGCGCTACGCAGCCGCTTGACTCGCTAGGCAGCAATACGTAACT
>JAXHNT010000022.1:0-43814 GCA_034520165.1 Ideonella sp. | reverse complement strand
TTACGTATTGCTGAAAACCTGTACCGCCTGCGTCGATGGGGTCGTGCGACTCTTGATCACCCCGCCATGAAGGGCCTGCGCCATGGCCAGCCAGAGTGTTGCTGCGCAGTCTTCGGCCTGCAACTTCCCGAGCAAGGCCCGGGCCTTGATCAGCGCCGGCGCACTGGGTTGCGATATGGCCTGTTGCGCCTCATGAATGAATGACTGGCGGGCAACTGAACTGCGCGGCTGATGGCAGGGGGCATGAAGGCGTGCAAATGGAGGAAATGTTACAGGCCGGGCGGAGTCTGCCATCAACTTCGGCGGCGGATGGTCCTGTTGAGTCAATGCTATGACTTCGCACTAGGGGCTGCTAGGTGCGCCAGCTCCCACGCCCCTATTTCAAAAACACTTATCCGGTGCGCTGCGGGAAGCCAAGCTTTATTCACAACGAGGCGGAATGTTCGGGGCTTCCCCGTGTCCCTCCCATCGCCACCAAGCTTGAGTTTTGTAATGGTTCAGCAGGCCGGAGCCTTGGATCGCCACATGGATAGCAAAGTACAACGAATCCAATCTCTCGCGCGGGAGATCCGTGAGCAACTCGGCGATCAAAATGTGCAAGCTACGCTCAGGGCCAAAGAATGAGCGGCGACCCAGCGCGTTGAGGTTTACAGCCGTGGGAGAGCGCTTGGCGCAGCTCAGCCGAGACTTGGAAGTGATGCGAACGGTGCAACGTGCCCGGGACATTCTGCTGCCGCAAGCCAAGAACGACTATCAATTGCGGCAGAGCGTCACCATCGATGCCACCGCTCCGCTGCCACCGAGTGCCGGCCTTCATCTGGTCGAGAAAGACGGCAAGGGCGCGGCCTTTCGCTGGAGCGGGCCAAGCCCTCACTTCCAGTTTGAATTGCATCTTGACCGCAGCAAAGAGACGTTTTTCACGCTGCACATTCCGCTTTGGGGTCGCGAGCGTGCGGCGCAATTGCGCTGCACCAGCGATGATCAAGAGATTGCGCTCATCACTGAAGTGGGGCAGCGGCTGCTGATGCTGTCGGGGCTCCTGCCCGCCCGCGACACCGTGGGCTTGACCACTTTGCGTTTCACTGTGGCGGCGCTGCACACGCCACCGGTGCCCGAGGGCAAGACGCCGCGTCAGCTCGGCGTGCCGGTGTTGCGCCTGTCGGCTCAGGCGGCGACCCCTGCCGAGGTGCAACGCTTGCAGATGCTGGCTCGAGCACCGGCCGCCAGTGCCCCCGCCGTGGCTGCGAGTGCTGCGACCGGCCAGTGAGAGAAGGCATGCATCGCGAACTTCCCCTGGACGAAGTCTCGGGCCTTACGCTTGATGTCGGGACTATGCGCATGGAGGGAGCCGACATCTTGGTGCTGTCGCCCACGCCCACGCATCCGCCGGATCAAGGCAATCGCAAGCGCATCTTTGCCGTCTGCAAAGAGTTGCAGGCGCGCGGCGCGCGAGTTCACTTTGTGTATTACCCGCAGGAGTGGTGGTTCGATTTCCTGCCACATGATCTCGTGCGGGAGATGACGGCCGCTTGGGACAGCTTTCATGTGGTGCCCACGTCGCGCCACACCTACAACCCTCCGACCGGGCAGGACTACACCATTGATGAATGGTGGGACGAGAGCATTGCCACCACGCTGAAGTGGCTGTTCAAGCGCCAGCACTTTGACGCCTTCATCGTCAACTACGCCTTCATGAGCAAGGCGCTGGAGTTGGCCCCGCCGAACGTGCTGCGCATCTTGGACACCCACGACCTGTTCACCGGGCGGCGGCAGTTGCTGGAGCAGCACGGCCTGAAGCCTGAGTTTTTCTACACCACGCGCGAGCAAGAGAGCATTGCCGTCCAGCGTGCACAGTTGGTGTGGGCCATCAAGGAAGAAGAGGCCGTCATCTACCGCAGCATGGCCAATGTGCCCTGCATCACCATGCCGCACGCCGAGCCGACCGCGCAGGTGGCCCGCATTCGTCGATGTGACGATGAAGGGGTGCTGGTGATTGGCATGCTGGGGTCCGGCAATGTCATCAATGTTCAGAATGCGCGTGCCTTTGTTGAAGCCGCCTTGCCGATTTTCGAGGCCAGAGCTGCCAAAGTCCTGATCCGCTATGTGGGTTCGATGTGCGCGCGCTTGGGTGATCTCGCGGAGGTGGAGGGCGTCGAGTTGGCTGGGCCCGTGGCGACCGTCGAAGCCTTTTATCGAGATGTCGATCTGGTTGTCATTCCGCTGGCTTTCAGTACGGGCTTGAAGATCAAGGCCGTCGAAGCCTTTGCTGCGGGCGTCCCTATCGTCGCCATGGGTCATGCCTTGGAGGGTATACCCGTCGCGCATGCTTGGCATCAGTGCCACACCATGGAAGAGGTGGCTGAAGTGTGTTGCGAAATCGCGCAGCAGCCTGAGTTGCTCACGGCGCTGACAGCCGCGACCCACGCGACCCATGCCCGCATTCAGCACCAAGTGCAGGCCGCACTCGATGCCACCATCGCGCGCATTCACCGTCGACCCACTGTGGTCGTGACGGTGGACCATGTCTTTTTTGACCCCGAATCAGCCTACCGGGAGCAGATCTATCAGACCATCAACCTGCTGATGCAGCAGGCCCAGGTGGTGTTGTACGTCGATCAGCTCTTGCCCTCGCACCAAACCACCTTGTTCGAGGCCTTCAACGGCTTGGCGGTGGATTGCAAGCTGGCGGTGGCGCCCCATGTCAGCCCGCCGCCAGGCCGCTCTTTAGGCCTGAATCACATGGTGGTCTCTTTGCCAGAGTTGCTGGCACGCAGCGCGCGTCCGATTCTCTGGATCATGCGCTTTTGCCCAGAGCTGGCCAATTTCCAGAGTGAGGCCTTGCGCACACCACTGTTTGTGCGCATGGACGTTTTGAGGCAATTGGGCTCGCCGCCGTCGGATCAGGCCATTAAGGCCCTCACAGACAAGTGCCAAGAGACCACCTGGATCGAGTCGCACCCTGATGCGCCCGTGCCGGTCGCTTTGGGAGGGCATGTCCGCCATATGCTGGTGCCCTCATGGCGCTGGAAGCCCAACCGTTTGCACATGGGTACGGAGGCACCGCTGGTGCACTTTCTGGCACGCGATGACCAATACGCACTGGCGCAAGAATTGCTTGGCCGTTTGGCGCTGTTACAAGATCTCCTCAAGCCTGGGCATGTGATCACGCCCAAGCCCCAAGCAACCCGCCGTGAGGACGAGGCCAAACACATCAGCCTGGGGGCCTTGATGGGGCGGTTCAGTGCATTCAGGCCCATGCCGGCTTGCGTCATTGACCTCACCGGCAATGCCTATGAGTTCGAGACCCTGCGTGAATGCTATTTGCGATGCCAGATCCCCGTGGTGAATATCGATCAAGCGGGCGAGGAGGGCCAGGCGCTCTCCTTGATAGGCCTGATCGATTTACTGGTGAACTTGGCCAAGCGCCTGGACATGATCAAGCTGGCGGTCAACGATGAGCTATCCGTCCGTTATGGCAACGATGCGGGCTGGGCTAATGTGTGGCGCGCGGTCTCAGTCCGCAAGGCCTTGGCTTGATGATGCTTGCGCCAGCTTTGATGACGCGGCCGCCCTGTTTGGGGGGCGACCGCCAGCACTATGTTTTGGAGACTCATAAGACATGACTGACAAGAACAACAGTGGTTTACCCCGTCTGACGGAGGAACAGCTTTCGCGGATTGTTTTCTTCATGGGCGGCGTGCGCTCTGGCACGACCGTTTTCAGGCGCATGATGGCCTCTCACGCCTTGATCCGTGACCGTGGCGAAATCTTCAACTCCAACAACCCTCAGGGCTATTTCAAGTTCCTGCGTGAGCAAGTGGCGCTGAACCCTGACCTCATCTTCCCCGAACGCAGCCCCGAGGTTTTCCAGGCCTACTTGGTGTCGCTGCTGCCCAAAGAGCCCCATGCTATTGCCCTGCTTGATGTCAAGTACGAGCACCTCACCTTGTTGCCGGAAGCTTGGCAGATGCCCTTTACCAACCCGCCCTTGTTACGGACCATCAAACGCAGCAAGGTCAAGGTTCTCCACCTGAGACGCCAGCATTTCTTTTCGGTGGTCTCGAACTTGGTGGCCGTCAGCACGGGGCGCTATCACCACCGCGTTGGCCAAGACCAAACCTTGCCCGAGAAGCGGCAGGTCACCATTGATAAGGCGCAGTTGATCGGTGCCATGAAGAAGCGCCGCCGCGCCACCGACCTCATCGACTCTGGCTTGGACGACCAACAGCGTCTGTCGATTGACTACGAATCTGTGTTTGACGAAGCAGGACGTTTCCGGATGGAAGTTTGCGATGCAGTGGCCAGCTTTTTGGGGCTTGAGGCATCTTTTGATCGTGAGCCGGAACTCAGGAAAGTCATCGACGAGCCCTTGTCGTCTTTGATTACCAATTACCCGACATAAAGGAGCTGGAAAAAAATGACAACTGATACTGCTGTAGGCGCGGAGAAGCCGGCCAAATCTGCCCGCGCGCAGAGCTTTGACTTGACCGCGCTGAAAGCCTTGATCCCAGAGTTCCCTGACTTCCGCAGCGAGCGCGCAATGGCGTTCGACTTGGAGCGCAAGGAGTTGCTCAACAAGGAGGACATGGCTGAGGACGAGTTGGCACAAGCCCTGCTGTATGTGTGGCCCAAGGCCTCCGACACGCTGGTGGTCTTGTTTCGCGGCATCGGGCGCAAGGGGGCGGGCTTGCCCAAGCGGCGCTGGGGAGACCTGTTTCAGTCGGGCGTGCACGTGCTGGTGCTGAATGACAACTCACGCTGCTTTTATGGCCGAGGCGTCGAGCTTTTCGGCGCTGGGGTGGATCCAACTCTAGCCTTCATCCGTCAGCTTCAGCAGGCCCTGGGGTGCTCCAAGCTCCATACCTTGGGTTCTTCTGCGGGAGGGTCCGGAGCCATCTCGTATGGCGTCAAGTTGGGCGCCGAGAAGATCTTGGCCTTCTCTCCTGTCACGGCGGTCAAGACGTCTTTCTATGAAGCTCGCGACATGAATGCCAGTGACAGCGAGCGCGTGGTCAAGCGCTGGCGTCGCCTACAGCGCCTGATGAAGCCAGCGGAGCAGTTCGACTGTCGCGAACTCATCCAGTCCTCAGGCACCAAGAGCCGCATTCGCGTCCACTACCCCACAGGTCTCTATTGGGACCGTATGTGGGGCGAAAACCTGCAAGGCTTGCCCCAGGTGGAACTGTTCGCCCACGATGACGTGGCTGAGCATTCTTTGCTCAACGAAGCAGGCGAGCAAAGCATTGCCGCTGCCGAGATCGAGTCTTTCTTGTTGAGCTAATGGCGCTGGGCGCGGAGTCGCCCGGGGCCTGAGCCTGTCACCTTGCCTTGAAGTATTGCCATGCCTGTTTATTCCGCGTCGCGCCAGTACATGTTTTTTGCCAATCCTCAGACGGCCAGCAAGGCGGTGTCTCAGGCCTTGATCACGCACCTGGATGGCGCCCCGTTTCCGCGCAAGACCCGCAAGGCCATGGCCGAGGGCAAGGTGTTGGAGCGCAACTATCACGGCACCTACGACGACTTGGTTGAAGCGGGGTTGATGACCGTTGAAGAGTTGGAGAAGTTGTTTAAGTTCTGCGCGGTTCGCAACCCCTTCGACCTCTTGGTCAGCCGCTACTTGAAGCGCCAACGCACCATCGTGGACGACAACAAAGACACCGGCATGGCTTGGGCGCGGAGCCGTAGCAATGTGCTCAGCAGCATGGAGAAGGCCAGAGACCTGCCCTTTGGCGAATGGTTGCACGCAGAACTCGGCACCATTGCCGAGCGCGGGCGCACTGTTAAAGCACCTTTTAAGTATCTTGATCATGCTGACTACGTGATGCGCTTCGAGTCCTTGCAAGAGGGCTTTGACGAGGTGCTCAAGCGCCTTGGTGTGGCAGACCCGATTGAAGTGGCACCCCGCAATGTGACCGGCGAGCGGGTGGCCGAAGGGGGTAAGAAGCACTTCACCGAGTACTACGACGCCAACAGCCGTTCATTGATCGAGAAGACCTATGCCCCCTTGCTGGAGCGCTTCGGCTACACCTTTGGCTGAGCGCTATTCGCCGCGGGGGAGCGCGCCCACCGCATGCATCAACCCTAAAACGCAGTACCCCTGGGCCGCCGATTCTTGCCACAATGCCGTGGCATAACCCTTGTTGCAAAGCCATGTCCAAGTCCTTGATCTCAATTTGCCCCGTCATCATGGCGGGTGGCAGCGGTACCCGTTTGTGGCCGCTCTCACGTGCCGGATTTCCAAAGCAGTTTCTGGCCTTGTCGGGTGAAACAACTTTGTTCCAGCAAGCGGTTGAGCGCTTGATGGCCTTGGAGGCCGAGGACATTGAGGTCTCCCAGCCGGTGATCGTCGGCAACGCTGAGCACCGGTTCATGGTGCGCGAGCAGTTGCTGGAGATCGACGTTGATCCCCTGATCATGCTCGAGCCCGCTGCTCGCAATACAGCGCCTGCCATGACCTTGGCGGCCTTGCAAGCCTCAGTGGGCCAAGTCGACCCTGTTTTGGTGGTCTCGCCTTCCGACCAAACCATCGGCGATGACGAGGCCTTCACCGAGGCCCTTCAGTTGGCGGTGCGCACTGCTGCGTCAGGCGCTTTTGTGATCTTGGGCGTGACCCCGGATCGGCCCGAGACGGGCTACGGCTACATCCGCTCCAATGCCGCCGATGGTGGCGTGGCCAGCGTGGCGCAGTTCGTTGAAAAACCTGACGCGGCGACCGCTGCGCGCTACTTGGCTGAGGGGCATTACACCTGGAACAGCGGCATGTTCGTGGTGAAGGCTTCTGTCTGGTTGGCCGCGCTAGAGGCTTTCCGCCCGGACATTCTCAAGGCCACCAAAGCCGCATGGGATGTGCGTAAAGAAAACGAGCGATTCATCCGGCCCTCCCGGTCAGAGTTTGAGCATGTGCCCTCAGAGTCAGTGGACTATGCGGTCTTAGAGCGCTGCCCAGGCAGCCCGTTTGACATCCGCATGGTGGCCCTCAACGCCCAATGGAATGATCTCGGTGCTTGGGATGCTGTCTGGATGGCGGCCCACCGCGACGCGCGGGGCAACGCCTCGCACGGTGATGTCATGGTGGTGGACTCTGACAATACCTTGATCCATGCCACCAGCCGCCTGGTGGGCGCGGTGGGCCTCAAAGACGTGATCGTCGTCGAAACCCCGGATGCGGTGCTGGTGACCGATCGCAGCCGCAGCCAAGAGGTCAAGAAGATTGTCGCCAAGTTGGGTGAGCGGGGCCGCATTGAGCATGCCCTGCACCGCAAGGTGCACCGCCCCTGGGGCTGGTACGACAGCATCGATACGGGGCCGCGCTTCCAAGTCAAGCGCATCATGGTTCGCCCAGGTGCGTCGCTCAGCCTGCAGATGCACCATCACCGTGCAGAGCACTGGATTGTGGTGACGGGCACAGCAGAAGTCACCTGTGGTGAGAAAAAAATCCTACTTACCGAGAATCAAAGCACCTACATCCCCTTGGGGGAGGTCCATCGTCTGGCCAACCCGGGTAGAGTGGACTTGGAGATCATTGAAGTCCAGTCAGGCAGTTACCTGGGCGAGGATGACATCGTGCGCTTTGAAGACACCTACGGGCGTACGGCCAGTTGATCTGAGCAACTCAACAATTTGTTGAGTGCATTAGAAAGACCTTTCTGCATAATTTGGTAACAAATTAATACGTTGATCTGCAGTTTCGAGGTCAGCTCCGACGTCCTTCCACCATTGGGAACAATTCCTATGCGAACCTTCATCAAACCGTTTATTGCCTCCGCTGTGTTGGCTGTCGCCTCGATGGGCTCAGCCATGGCCGCCACCGAACTCGTGGACAACGGTAGCTTTGAAGCTCAGTCCTTGGCCGATGGTTCGTCCCTGGCCGATGTGGTTACTGCCTGGAACCTGACCGGCGATTCTCGTCTGATCAACCCGCTGGCAGGCTCCCCCCAGCCCGCCCCCGCTGTGATCGACGGTAACAACTACTTGCGTCTGCTGGAAGGCTCCAGTTTGTCGCAGACCCTCAGCCTTGATCTGGGCCAGCAATACAGCCTGAGCTTCAACTACTTCCTGAAGCCCACCTTCGCGGCTCAAGTCTCGGTGAATGGTCAGTCCTTCAACCTCACAGACGCTCAAGGTAGCTTCTCGCAGACCTTCTCTGCGGCTGCGGTTTCTACCCTGCTGACTTTTGCGGCCACGACCGGCAACCTGCAGTTAGACGGTGTTTCCGTCACCGCTGTTCCAGAGCCCGCTGCCGCTGCACTGCTGTTGGCAGGCTTGGGTTTGTTGGCTGCCCGTCGTCGTCAACGCGGCGAAACCCAAGCTTGAGTCTGGTCAGCGCGGCCCCTTTTGGGGCGGCACTGAACCCTAGCTTTCCCTGAAACGACATCCTGCCGGATGTCGTTTTTTTTCGTTTGTGTGTTGTGCATTGCACTTGATTCGCCCCGCCTGTCACTCAGTGAACGGGTCAGCCCCCACAATCACCCGCATGTGGATGCTTCACCGCAGCACCGATGTTGGTGGTCCGCCGGATGTTGATGTTGGCCCATGTTTGAAGAACGAGACGTACGCAAGCAGTTCCTGAGCGCACCGCCCACCATCGCCTCCGCGATAGCGGCGGTGATGGAGCCCTTGATCGCCGTGGCCTGCTTCGCCGTGCTGCACCGGGTCTGTGGCCTCACCGTCAGCGGTGTGGCCATGGCCATGATGCTGCTGACCTTGGTGCTGCTGTTCCCTGGCATCAATCGATTCAACCAACGTGGTGTTGGTGTGCTGATCGACATCTGCCTCAACTGGACCCGCTGTGTGGCGATTCTCGGGCTGGTGGGCTATGCCACGGGTGGCCTCGACATGATGGACCGGCGCCTGCTTCTCTACTGGGTGGTCTCGACACCGATTCTGCAGGCCACAGCGGTCTGGATCGGTCGGCAGATCATGGTGCGGCACAACGCCTCTCCGCAGGCCCGTCGGCCGGTGGTCATTGTCGGCGCCGGCCCCATAGCCCAGCGTTTGGTGCAAGCCATGCGGCGACGCCCTGACCTCAGCTACGACCTACTCTGCATTTTTGATGACCGTACGCCGGACCGGCTCGGCTTGCCGCAGGACATTGAACTGCGTGGCCCCTTGAAAGATCTGCCCGACTACATTGACCAACACGGCGTCAAAGACGTATTTGTGACCCTGCCGCTGAGTTCACAGCCGCGCATCTTGAACCTGATGCAGATGCTGCAAAACACCACCGCCTCACTGCACTATGTGCCCGATGTGTTCGGCGTGACCGTGATCCAAGGTCGCCTCGAAGACATGGGCGGCCTGCCCGTTGTGGGTTTGCACCTCACGCCCTTCAGTGGCATCAATGGGCTGCTCAAGCGGGCCAGCGACTTGGTGCTGGCCACGCTGATTCTGATCCTGATCTCCCCGGTTCTGCTGGCTGTGGCCATGGGGGTGAAGTTCAGCTCGCCTGGCCCCATCCTCTTCAAGCAGCGCCGAACCGGCCTGGATGGGGAGGTCATTGAGGTCTATAAATTTCGCTCCATGCGAACCATGGATAACGGACCGATGGTCAAACAGGCCACGCGCAACGACCCACGCATCACCCAGTTTGGTGCCTTGATTCGCAAGACCTCTCTCGACGAACTGCCGCAGTTTGTGAACGTGCTGCAAGGCCGAATGAGCATCGTCGGGCCGCGTCCGCACGCATTGGCCCATAACGAGCAGTACCGCAAGATCGTGAGTGCCTACATGGCCAGACACAAGGTCAAACCCGGCATCACGGGATGGGCCCAAGTCAACGGCCTGCGCGGTGAAACCGACACCATCGACAAAATGGCTCGCCGGGTGGAGTTCGACCTGGAATACCTGCGTAACTGGTCCTTGGGCTTAGACCTGCTGATCATTGCCCGCACAGCGAAGCTGATGTTCTTCGACCGCAGCGCCTACTGAGCCCCGGCGGCCTCAGGCTTTGCCGCCAAGGGGCCAGCCTTCAAGGCCGTCATGATGGGCGGCAGCACAGCGACACGCTTGACCAGCTCCACCATGCTGTTGCAATGCGCCTTGGCCTTCAGGTTGTGCACATGGGTGCGGATCGTGCCCTCGCTGATCTGCAAAAGCCGAGCAATCTCAGTCGGCTTCATGCCCTGACACAAGCACCCCAGCACTTGCTCCTCTCGGCGTGACAGGCTGTGTGCGCGCGCAAAAGCCCCCACCGACAGCTCTTCCACCAACTGCGAGCGCTGCAGGGTGATCAGCACCGGACGCTCGACCTGCGCGGTGGCGTCCACCTCCAAGGGCAAAGGCACCACGCTTAGACCCACCGCAGCGGCGCCCTCCACGCCAACATTCAACATCGCGCGTGCATCCTTGAGTTGGGCGGCTGAAATGGCCTCCAGCAACTGTGTTTGATGCTTGGGATTCAAGGCCTTGAGCTTGCCAAGACGAATCTCCAGCCAATGTCCTCCGTCCAACATTTGCCGCGCAAAGTGGTTGGCATGGATCACGCGTCCGCCATCCGCCACCAGCATCAAGCCGTAGTCCACCTCGTCCAACACCGCAGCCAGCAGGCGCCAAGGCCCACTGTGTCGTGTACGGCGCTCGGTCCCTACATAGCTGACGACCTCGGTCCCCACCTCAAGAGGGCTCAGGCCAAGAGAAGACGGGTCTGTGGTCATGGGCGGGCGCAAGCGAAACAGGTGGGTGGCAAAGAGCCTCTCGGAAAAGTATCTTAATGCAACACCTGTTGCACATGCTCGAAACCCTTGAGGGCCTCTGCTGCGCGTCCTCTGGGTGGGGGATGTCAATAGCCTGTGCCAATGAGTGCGATTCGATCAATCAATCCTGAATATGCGCGGAGGCCACTAACATAGCGTTTGTTGCATCTCTGGATGCCAACCCTCAGTCTTTAGCTGCCGATATCAACCAAGGAAGCCCTCTCATGTCTTTGATCAATACGCCCGTCCAGCCTTTCAAGGCCCAAGCCTTCCAC
This sequence comes from Ideonella sp., assembly GCA_034520165.1. Taxonomy (GTDB): domain Bacteria; phylum Pseudomonadota; class Gammaproteobacteria; order Burkholderiales; family Burkholderiaceae_C; genus Ideonella. The sequence goes on along the minus strand of JAXHNT010000022.1, from coordinate 32,848 downwards.
AACGGCAAGTTCATTGAAGTCAGCGACGCCAGCCTCAAGGGCAAGTGGTCCGTGCTGATCTTCATGCCGGCCGCCTTCACCTTCAACTGCCCCACCGAGATCGAAGACGCTGCTGACAACTACGCCGCCTTCCAAGCTGCTGGCGCCGAGGTTTACATCGTCACCACCGACACCCACTTCTCGCACAAGGTGTGGCACGAGACCTCTCCCGCCGTGGGCAAGGCCAAGTTCCCGCTGGTCGGCGACCCTACCCACGCCCTGACCAACGCCTTTGGCGTTCACATCCCTGAAGAAGGCTTGGCCCTGCGCGGCACCTTCGTGGTCAACCCCGACGGCGTGATCAAGACCATGGAAGTGCACTCCAACGAAATCGCCCGCGACGTGTCGGAAACCCTGCGCAAGCTCAAGGCTGCCCAGTACACCGCTGCCAATCCCGGCCAAGTTTGCCCCGCCAAGTGGAAAGAAGGCGCCAAGACCTTGGCGCCCTCGATCGACCTGGTCGGCAAAATCTAATTTCACGATCTGTGTTGTTAGAGCAAGAAGCGGCCCACAAGGCCGCTTCTTTCCCCCGGCCCGATCACCCGATCAGGCCTCGTTGAAAGCGCCCAGCGGACTGTCCCAAGGGTGTTTTCAACGAGGTCAGACGCACCTCGCCTGAACACACTGCAAAAGGAACATCACCGTGCTGGACGACAACACCAAAGGCCAACTGGCCTCCTACTTCGAGCGCATCACCCAGCCCATTGAGCTGATTGCCAGCCTCGACGACTCTCCAGGCGCTGCCGACATCCGCGAGCTGATCACCGAGATCGCCGCCATTGCCCCGGCCAAGATCAGCGCCCGCTTTGACGGCAACTTTGCCCGCAAGCCCTCGTTCCAGATCACCCGCGTGGGCCACAACATGGGCGTGCGCTTTGCCGCCCTGCCGCTGGGCCACGAGTTCACCTCGCTGGTGCTGGCGCTGCTGTGGGCTGGTGGCCACCCGCCCAAATTCGAGCCCGAGGTGATTGAGCAGATCAAGGCCCTGGACGCCGACCTGCACTTCACCACCTGGATGAGCCTGACCTGCCACAACTGCCCAGATGTGGTGCAAGCGCTCAACCTGATGGCCGTGCTCAACCCGCGCATCAGCCACGTGGCCATCGACGGCGGCCTGTTCCAAGCCGAGGTCGAAGAGCGTCAGATCATGGCCGTGCCCGCCGTGTTCCTGAACGACGCCACCTTTGGCTCGGGCCGCATGGAGCTGGGCGACATCCTGGCCAAGGTGGACACCGGCGCTGCCGCGCGCGACGCTGCCCGCTTAGCCGACAAAGCCCCCTACGACGTGCTGATCGTGGGCGGCGGACCGGCCGGCGCTGCCGCCGCCGTGTATGCGGCGCGCAAAGGCATTCGCACCGGAGTGGTGGCCGAGCGCATCGGCGGCCAGACCCTGGACACCCTGGGCATTGAGAACTTCATCTCCGTCAAAGAAACCGAAGGCCCCAAGTTCGCCGCCGCGCTCGAAGCCCATATGCGCGCCTACGACGTGGACATCGATGGGCGGCCAACGCGTGGACGCCCTGGTCCCCGCCGCCGAGGCCGGTGGCTTGGCCACCGTCAAGCTGGCCAACGGCGCCGAGCTGAAGGGCCGCACCGTCATCCTGACCACCGGCGCGCGCTGGCGCAATGTCAACGTGCCGGGCGAAGAGCAGTACAAAAACAAGGGTGTGGCCTACTGCCCGCACTGCGACGGCCCGCTGTTTAAAGGCAAGAAGGTCGCCGTCATCGGCGGGGGTAACTCCGGGATTGAGGCGGCGATTGACCTGGCCGGCGTGGTGCAGCACGTCACCGTCATCGAGTTTGCTGAGCAGCTCAAGGCCGACGCGGTGCTGGTGAACAAGCTCAAGAGCCTGCCCAATGTCGAGATCCACACCAACGCGCAAACCACGGAGATCACCGGCGACGGCCAGAAGGTCAACGGCCTGCGCTACAAGGACCGCGCCTCGAATGAAGAACACCGCATTGAGCTGGCCGGCGTGTTTGTGCAGATCGGCCTAGTGCCCAACACCGAGTTCTTGAAGGGGGTGGTCGAGCTGAGCCGCTTTGGCGAGATCGTCATCGACGCCAAGTGCCACACCAATGTGCCCGGCGTGTTGGCGGCCGGTGATGTGACGACCGTGCCCTACAAGCAAATCATCATTGCCTCAGGCGAGGGCGCCAAGGCCGCACTCAGCGCCTTCGACCACCTGATCCGCAGCTGAACTCGCACGGCCGCCTTGGGGCGGACGCTGCGCTGCGGCGTGGAGCGGTCAGCCTCTACGGCGGCTGGCGGCCAAGCCCAACGCGGCCAAACCAGCCAGCATCATGGCCAACGTCTTGGGCTCTGGGGTGGGGATCAAGGGCGGCTCGGCCAAGCGGGCACTGCTGGCCGCCTCTTGTTGAGCGCTGGGCGCGCTCAAAGCCGCAAAACTGTTGGTAGCTTTCAGGGGGCTCGAAGCCGCAGTCGCCACTGGGCGAAGCTCAGCACCGGCTTGCACAGCCCAGCCGCTTGCCGGGAGGGCAAGCCAGAAAGCGGTGGCAGTGGCAATAAGCAAAGTTCGCATAGGGGCAGTTTAGAACCCTGATTTACGAGTGAGCGCGCTTCCCGGTCTTTCAGCCTTGGCTCTTGTTACTTTAGTCACAAATTCGGTGCTGAAGGACCTACGAAGCGCGCCACATCTCTCAGAGGCGCTCTCCGCCCGGGGCGCTCAATCCAGCAGCGCTGCCCGCAGCGGCTCATGCCATTGGCGGCGCGGGGCGTCCCACACCCCGAAGCCACCCACCAAGCCCCAGTAAGTCCACCCGATGCCCCGCTGCTCGGCCGCGTCCCGCATGATGCGGGCCCAGGCGGCGCGGGCCTCCATCGGTGCCCGATGCAAGGTACCGAACTCCCCCAGGTGTACCGGGTAGCCTGACTTCACACTCCACTGGTAGGCAGCCTCAATGGGCGCAATCGCCTGCGCACGTTGAGCGTCGTCACAACACGCTTGACCCACCGGAAACGGCGCGGGCAGCCAAGTGGCACCTTGATGCGTGAACGGAAAAGGGTCGTAAGTGTGAAAGCCCACGATCACATGCCTGTCATCGGGCATCCTCAAGCGAGGCAAGTCCTTAGGGTGCCCCCAAGCGCTCGGCCCAATCATCACTGTCCGGTTCGGGTTGCTGCTGCGCACCACCGCCAAGGCTTTGCGCAACAACACGTTCCATGGCTCACCGTTGAGCTGACCGTGCGGCTCGTTCAGCAACTCGAAAATCAGCGTTCCCGGTTTGTCTTTAAAGCGCTCACCCAACTGGCGCCATAGGTTCAGAAAGCGCGCCTCCACCACCTCAGTGGCCACCTTGTGCTCGCCACGGTGCAGGGCGCTGCCATGCAACTGGTTGTAGTGGTGCACATTCACAACCACCACCACGCCACGGGCCAACAGGGCGTCAATGCTGGCCTCTACACGCCGTGCAAAGTCTTCATCCAGCGTGGCCGAAGCGTCCAGTGCGGCATGGTTGCTCCAGCGCACCGGCAGCCGCACGGTTTTGAAATGCTTGGTTGCCACCTCAATGAACTCGGGTCGCATCTTTTGGCCCCAGTCTCCTTCTTGCGGCGGGTCATAGATGTCACCCAAATTCACACCACGCCCCAAGCGCGCCGCCAGGGCGCACGTCTCGGCCGAGACCTTGGCGCACTCGGGCCTAGGAGGGGTGGCCCACGCAGCCGTGGCCAAGGCCCAAAACGCTGCGCCCAAGGCCGCAAGTGTGAACTTCCAGACAGCCGTGTGGACAGATCGTGGATGACGAAGCGGCATATCTGCGAGATCTCCCGATGAGTGGGCGCTTGGCCAGCACCCTTGCGTACAATTGGCTACACATTCACGATCTATTCTCACCCAGTCTGCTCAAGCTCGCCCACGCGCTTGCGCGTGTGCTGGCTGTCGACCCAGCCTTCAAGGGCCTTGGGCCTCACCGCAAGCTATGAAGTGCCCCTCCACCTGTTCCACGCCTGTGCGCGACAAGCACTGCCCTTGGGGTCGCTCCTCGTGGCTCATCAACAGGGCCAGCCATGGCTGAACTGATCGCCTTGGTCTTGGGTGGCTTTGGTGGTGTCCTGCTGGCTCTTCTGGCGCTGCTGGCGCTTTGGTTGGGTTTGCGCCTGTCCGGGCGGGTGACCCAGCATGGCCTGATGCCCTGGTTCTTCCCCTCACAGTTGCTGGCAGCGGCCATCTCGATGGCCTTCACCGGTCGCAGCTTCGATGCCCCAGGCCTGTCGGTGGCGGGCGCGGTCACGGCCTCCTGGGCGGGTGAATGGTCCATCCGTATCGCCTCACTCATTGCGCTGATCGGGAGCATCGACGCCCTGTTGCGATGGATAAGGTCTGGCGAGCGCGTCTTTTCCCTGCGCCTGAGCGTGATGCTGGCCTTTGTGCTGCTGTGGTTGACCCAGATACTGTCGCCTGCGCTATGGGGGCGATATCCAGAGGTTCAGACCTTCTGGGCGTACTCACTGGTGGTCGGCCTCGGGCTTCTGGCACTCAGCGCCCAAGCTGCCGAGCAGACCCTGATCAGGTTTCGCGACGCGCAGGCGCTGTTCTGTGTCGCCAGCCTGCTGCTGGCGGTGTTTTGGCCCAACCTGGTTTTGCAGCGCGACTATGAGCAAGGCTTTATCGATGGGCTCCCCCGCTTAGCGGGGCTTGCACCCCACGCCGTGTCCATGGCGGGCCTGGCGGCCACCCTGCTCATTGTCTTGCTCTACCGCCCGTATCAGCGGCCTTGGCTACAGCACTTGGTGCTGTTGATCACAGTGGCGGTGATTGTCCTCACACAGTCCAAGACGGTATGGGCCCTCTTGGCTGTGGCACTGCCCCTGGTGCTTGCCTTTCAAGGGCGCTTGCCCACCTGGCGAGCGCTGGCCAACAGCCCGCACCGATCTTGGGCCGCACTGGGCTATGCCGTGGCCGGAACAGGCGGCCTGGCGATCCTTGCCTGGAGCGTGTCCGGCGAGGCTGGGTACAAGCTCGGCAGCTTCATCGCCTCCGACGAAGGGGCTCAGCTGATGAGCCTGACCGGCCGCGACCGCATCTGGGCGCTGGCCTTTGAAGAGTGGCGGCAGAGCCCGGTCTTTGGCTACGGCATCTCCTTGTTCGACGCAGCACACCGTGCAGCCCTCCGCTTCGGTGCAGCCACCCATGCCCACAACCAATACGTCGATAGTCTTGCCCGCAGCGGCTTGGTCGGCTTAGCGGGGGCGGTGGTCTATGTGCTGGCGCTGCTCGCGGCCGCTTGGCGGGTGGCCCGCCGAACACAAGGCTTGAGCATGGGCTTGCTCATCATCTTGCTGGCCTATTCGGTCACCGAGGTCCCACTTTCCCTGACCAGCCTGGGTACGGCCAACTTCTACCATTGGGTGCTGTTGGCCGTATTGGGCGGAGCGCTGGCCACCCCTGTGGCCGTGCCGGTGCCAAGCCATTCGCGGGAGCAAGTGCGTGCCTGCTGAGCCTAAGCTCCCCTTGTTCACGGTGGTGGTGGCGCTGCACAACAAGCGCGCCCATGTTCAAGACACGCTGCGCAGCGTGCTGGCGCAACAGGATGCCGACTTCAACATCGTTGTCGTTGACGACGGCTCCACCGACGACAGCGCCGACCAAGTGCGCGCGCTCGCAGACCCCCGCATCCACCTCATCACGCAGGCCAATGGTGGTGTTTCACGCGCCCGCAACGTCGGGGTTATTGCGGCCACCGGCCACTGGTGCGTGTTCCTCGACGCCGACGACCTGCAGCGTCCCCAGTTCCTGACAACGCTTCGCTCGCTGATGCAGCATCACCCCGACTGCGGCATGGTGGCCAGTGCCTATGTGGACCTGCCTGCCGACGCCAAGCGCGCTTGGCTGAACGCCGCAGCATCGGCCCCGACACTCGCCGCCACACCGCCCAACATCGAGGTGATCGAAGACCTGCCAAGCCGATGGATGAGTGGCCGGTGCTTCTTTACCAGTTCAGTCGCCGTGAAGAGAAGCTTGCTACAGGCCTTGCCCTCCGTATTCCCAGCGGGCGAGTCTCACGGAGAAGACCTCGATGTCTGGTTTCGCCTTGCTGAACGTACTCCCATCGCTTATACCTCGCTGCCTCTTGTGGCCCGAGTGATGGACCCAACAGGGCTCTCCAGCCAAGTGGCCGCTCGCAGCGAGCCGCCCTTTGCCGAGCGCATGGCGCAGCGCGTGCGCCAGGGCGATTGCCCCGAACGGCTCCGCCGCTCAAGCCTGCGTTACGTCATCCACTATCGGCTCTTCCTGGCGCGCACCGCCGTGGTGGGGGGCCATCGCAGCCTGGCGCTCGGCTTGCTCTGGCGGGTGCGGGCCGTCTGCTATACCCCCGGCTGGCTGCTGACACTCTTGCTCACGCTCTTGCCGCGCCGCTGGGCCTATGCTCTGCATCGTTGGCGTATCGACGCAAAGGTGTCCGCATGAGCCGTCCCTCCCCTTGGGCATTCTTTGAAGACCTTCGCGTCGCTCGCGAGGGTTTGCTGTCGCTGGGCTTTTGGGCGCTGCAGGTCTATCGCCTGGGGCATTTGCGCTATCGCTTCGAAACCCGCCTCATCCGCTGGCCGCTGGCGGTGCTGCACATTGTGCTGGCCAAGCTGGCCGAGATGCTCAGCGGCATCACCATTGGCGTGCAAGCGCGCATTGGGCGGCGCTTGGTCATCGAGCACTCCGGCGCCATCGTCATCCACGGCCTGGCCTCGCTGGGCGACGACTGCATCATTCGCCAAGGCGTGACCCTGGGCAACCGCACGCTGGACGACCCGCTGGCCGCACCGCAACTGGGCCATCGCGTCAATGTGGGGGCGGGCGCCAAGATCCTGGGTCGCGTCGTCATTGGTGACGACGTGGACATCGGTGCCAATGCCGTCGTGCTGTGTGATGTGCCCAGCGGCCATGTCGCCTTGGGCGTGCCTGCTCGCGTGCGGCCCAAGCGGAGTGCGCCCGGCCCATGAGCGCGCAGCCTTGCGTGGTGTCAGTGCTCATCAAGGCCCTGAACGAAGAGCGTCACATTGCCCGCGCTATTGAGTCTGCGCTGGCTGCTGTGGCGCGCGTGGGGGGCGAGGTGGTGCTGGCAGATTCACTGTCCACCGACCGCACGGTTGAGATCGCCGCTACCTATCCCATCACCATCACCCAGCTCAGCCATGCGGCCCAGCGCTGTTGCGGCGTCGGCCCGCAGTTGGGCTACCAGCAGGCCCGCGGTCAATTTCTCTACATCCTTGATGCAGACATGAGGCTGCATCCCGACTTCTTGCCCCAAGCCCTGGCCTTTCTGCGGGCCCACCCCGAAGTGGCAGGGGTGGCCGGGCAGGTGATAGAGCACAACCAAACCAGCCTGGAGTTTCAGGCCCGCATCGAGCGCGGCGGCGGCCATTGGCAGCCCGGCCCGGTCGACCGCCTGGACATGGGCGGCCTGTATCGCCGCGATGCCATCGAGCAAGTCGGCTACTTCAGCGACCGCAACCTGCACAGCTACGAAGAACTAGACCTGGCCCTGCGCCTGCGCGCCAAAGGCTGGCGCTTGCAGCGCCTGGACATTCCGGCCATCGAGCATTGGGGCCATGACCTACCGGCCTTCACCCTCTTGCGCCGCCGCTGGCGCAGCGCCTACATCAACGGCATTGGCGAGATCACCCGGGCCGCGTGGCGCAGCCCCCACTGGCCCATGCTGCAGCAAGACCTGCGCGAGCTCAAACTCTACACGGCCACTCTGGTGTGGGCCGTGTGCGGCCTGCTGGCGGCGGGCGTGCTGGCCCTCAGTCGGCAGGGCACTGCGGCGCTCAGCGTGCTGGCGCTCACCCTCGCCGCGCCTTGGTTGGCCCAGTGCTGGCGCAAGCGCCATTGGGCCAAGGCCCATTACGCCACCGTGTCGCTCTGGCTGCATGTGGGCGGTTTGCTGCGCGGTGTGCTGCAAAGCCGAAAAGACCCGCGCAGCCGCATTCCAAACACGGTGTTGCGGCGCCCAGAAGGGTTTCCATGATCATCAACTTCTATCGGCGAAAACTGGCTCAACGCTGGGCCTTGCGACACTTGCACCGCGCCAAAGCCAGCGACATAGACGCGCCATGCAATACGGTGGTGCTCTACATCGCCCATGAGCTCGCCCTCACCCAGGTTTATCCGCTGCTGTACTACCGCCAAGCGTTGCGCAGTGACTTTGGGGCGCAGATCAACTTCGTCCCCACCGAGATCATTTGGCACGGTGCAGAAGAAAACACCGCCTGCCCGCAAGTCAGACGCGTGTTTGTCCAGTGCCCTCTGAATGCGCAAGGCGAGCCCGTCGGGCAGTTCTTGCGGCGAGTGGCCGCAACCTTCCCATCCGCCAAGATCTGCTATCTCGATTGGCAAGCCCCACTCGATGTGCGCAATGCACCGTGGGTCGATCCCTACATCGACGCCTACATCACCAAACAGACCTTCGCGCGGCGCAGTGACTTCGACGCCGCTTTCTTGGGAGACAGCAATCTCAGCGACCACTACTTGCGTCGCATCGGTCGCGAAGGCCCCGAGGTTCGCTACCCGTTCCCCGTGGGCTTCGAAAGCAAGCTCATGCTGGGCAGCAATTTTTGCTTTTCCCCGCAAATGCTGGATCTCTTTCTGGCCTCGACACCGCCCCGCTCTGGCCGCCGAGACATTGATGTCCACGCCAGAGTCGCCGCCCACGGCGACGAGTGGTATGCCTACTCCAGGCAGCTCGCTGTCGAGGCGTTGAACCGCCTGCAAGGCAAGCGTATCGCGCAGTCTGGGCGAGTCAGTCGCCCGGCCTTTTTTGCCGAGCTTCGGCGAAGCAAGCTTTGCTTCAGCCCCTTTGGTTACGGCGAAGTCTGCTGGCGTGACTTTGAGGCCGCTGCCACAGGGGCGGTCCTCTTGAAGCCGGACTCCCAGCACCTCACGATGTTTCCGCAACTGTTGGTCAAGAACCAAACTTATGTGCCCTTGGCCTGGGACTTCGATGGCTTCTCGGAAGCCGTCGAGCAGCAGCTTGCACAGTGGCGCGAAGCCAGCGCGATGTCAGAGGCTGCATTCGCCGTCGTCCACGATCACATCACCCGTGACGAACCGCTGGCCCCATTTGCGGCCGTTTTCTCCGGCCACCTCCAGCCCCACCTTGCACTGCAGACCGCCAAGCCCTTGGCCGATGCGGGGCCGCGTTCCCCATGACCGTTGACCCCATCATCTTTGTGGCCTGCCCCTGGAATCCGATCGGCGGCGGCATGTACAAGGTGGCCGACTACCTGTTTCAAAGTCAGCAGCCGGAAGCGACGCCCCACGCAGCGCGCGCACGCTTGATGCCGCTGGACACCCGAGGCGGCGGCAGCGCCTTGGCCTCGGCCGGCGTGTTGCTGGGGGCGCTGTGGCGCATGGTGGTGCAGCGCAGAGCAGGGCGACTGGTCGGCGTGCATGTCAACATGGCCGAGCGCCTGAGTCTGTTTCGCAAATGTGCGGTGGTGGTCTGGGCGCGGGCCTTGGGCGTGCCCGTGGTGCTGCATCTGCATGCCGCGCAACTGCACCACTTCTATGCCCAGTTGCCCCGGCCCGTGCAGACCGGGGTGCGCTGGGTGTTCAGTCTGGCCACCCGCTGCTTGGTCTTGGGTGAGGCGGGCCGCCGCTTCGTCACCCAGACCCTGGCCGTGCCGCCTGAGCGCGTTGAGATCGTGGTCAACGGCGTGCCGCGCCAGCCCACCCAGCGCCGGGCTGATCCCCAGGGCCACAGCCCGCGCCGGCGCTTGGTGTTCTTGGGCAACTTGAGTGAGCGCAAGGGCGTGAGCGACCTGCTGCGCGCCTTGGCCCAGAGCCGGCAGGCCCAGCAAGGCTGGGTTGACGCTGTGTTTGTGGGCGGCGGCGACGTGGCCCACTACCAAGCCCTGGCCCAAAGCCTGGGCGTGCAGGCCCAGGTGCAATTTGTCGGCTGGGCCGACCAAGCTCAAGCCGCCCAGCACTTGGCGCAGGCCGATGCCCTGGCCTTGCCGTCTTATGACGAAGGCCTGCCCCTGGTGATTCTGGAAGCGCTGGGCCAAGGCGTGGCCGTCATTGCCACGCCGGTGGGCGAGATACCGCAGGCCTTGCAGCATGGCCAAGACGCTTGGCTGGTGCCGCCGGGTGATATCGCCGCCCTCGCAGCGGGCATCGACGCCCTGCTCAGCGATGACGCCTTGCGCCAGCGCCTAGAGCAGCGCGGCCTGTCCCTCTATGAACAACGTTACGCCCTGAGCCGTTTTGCCGACGCCGTGGCCGCCGTGCATTGGCGCTGCTTTGGCCATGCCGCCCGGCCGGTGGAGGGCATGCCGCATGATTGAAGACTTCGACCAGCTCGGCGGCGCAGCGGCCTTGGAGGCCGATGTCTGCATTGTGGGCGGTGGTGCGGCGGGCATCAGCTTGGCGCTGGCGCTGGGCGAGCAGGGCGTGCAGGTCTTGCTGCTGGAGTCGGGCGGCCTGCAGGCCGAGGCCGCCACGCAAGCCCTGTATCAAGGCAGCGTGGCCAACCCCGACTTGCACAGCCCCGCCGACACCTACCGCCAACGCCGCTGGGGCGGCTCCACCACCTTATGGGGTGGCCGCTGCGTGCCCTTTGACGACATCGACTTCGAAGCCCGGCCCTATCTGCCGCAAACCGCCTGGCCGCTGCCCCATGCTGAGCTGGCCGCCCACTATGCCCAGGCCACCCAGTGGTTGGAGGCCGGTGAGCCGCACTACGACGCCACCCACCCGGCCAATGCCTTCATGCCGCCCATGTTTGCGGGCTTTGACTCGGCACAGGTCAGCACCGACACCCTGGAGCGCTTCTCCTGCCCCACCGACATGGGCCAACGCTACGCACGCCGCTTGGCTTTGGCGCCCACGGTGCGCGTGCTCACCCATGCCAACGTCACGCATCTGCAGCTAGACGGTGCGAACCAAGCCGTGCAGTCATTGACCGTGCAATCCCTCAACGGCCGCCGTGCCAGCGCAAAGGCACGGGTGGTGGTGCTGGCCACCGGTGGGCTAGAGGTGCCGCGCTTGCTGCTGGCCAGCAACGATGTGCAGCCTTCGGGCATTGGCAACCATGCCGACCTGGTGGGCCGCCGCTATATGTGCCATATCGCCGGCAATGTGGGAGAGCTGACCGTGACCCTGCCGCGCACCCAGGTGCATCACGGCTATGCCCGCTCACCCCTGGGGGCTTACACCCGCCGCCGCCTGCAAGTGCGGCCCAGCGTACAGCGCGAGATGAGCCTGCCCAATATGGTGGCGCGCCTGCACTTTCCCAAGATCACCGACCCGGCCCACCGCAGCGGCGTGCTCTCGGGCCTGTGCCTGGCGCGGCGCTTCATCAGCTACGAATACGGCAAACGCCTGAACGATGGCGACGCCCACGGCGCCACGCATGTGCTGCGCCACCTGCGCAACGTGCTGGCCGACCCGCTGGACACCACGGCCTTCCTGGCCCACTGGCTGCGCCACCGCACCTTGGCCGAGCGCAAATTCCCCTCGGTCATCTTGCGCAACACCAGCAACCGCTTCAGCCTAGAAGTCCATGCCGAGCAGATCCCGCGCCTGGACAGCCGCGTCAGTCTGGGCGCGGGCCTTGATGCCCTGGGCCTGCGGCAACTCCACATCGACTGGCGCTACAGCCCGGCCGACATCGACGGCGTGGCGCGCTCCTTGGGCGTGATGGCCCAGGCCCTGCACCAAGGCGGTGTGGGCGAGTTTCACTTCGAGCCAGAGACCCTGGAGCGCGACCTCACCCGCTACGGCGCTTACGGCGGCCACCACATCGGCACCACCTGCATGGGCGCAGACCCGGCGCACAGCGTGGTGAACGCAGACACACAGGTCCACAGCGTGTCCAACCTCTTCATTGCCAGCAGTGCGGTGTTCCCTTCCAGCAGCCAAGCCAACCCGACCTTGTTGATCGTGGCCTTGGCGCTGCGCCTGGCCCAACACTTGGGCCAACGTGGCCGCGCGGAGGGCTGGGCATGACCACCCTCTTGGTGCTGGGCGGCAGCGGCTACATCGGCCGCCACATCACACGCGCTGTGGCGGCGCAGGGCCACACCGTGGTGGTGGCCTCGCGCCAACCTCGGCCAGAGCCGCTGGCCCAGACCCGCGCGCTTGATGTGCTGCACGAGCCCAGCTTGGTGCAAGCGCTGGCCGGTGTCGATGTGGTGGTCAACGCCACCACCGGCAGTGGGGCGGTCATCGCCCAAGGCGCGCAAGTCTTGGCCCGCGCCATGCAACAGGCGGGTGTGCGGCATCTGGTTCACCTCAGCTCGCAAGCGGTGTATGGCGCACAAGAGGGCGTGCTCACCGAAAGCGCGCCACTGCAAGCCAGCCTGGGCTGGTACGGCCAAGCCAAGATCGACGCCGAACACACCGTGCAGGCCTGGGCGCAGCAGGGCGGCAACGCCGTGGTCTTGCGGCCGGGCTGTGTCAGCGGGCCGGGCAGCCCCCTGTGGGACCAGCGCCTGGCCCAATGGCTGCGCTGGGGGCAACTGGGCGATCTGGGTTCAGCGGGCGATGGCTGGAGCAACCTGGTGGACGTGCAAGACGTGGCCCAAGCCGTGGCCGTCGCCGTTCAGCGTTTGCAGCAGCACGGCAGCGGTCTGCATGACGTCTTCAATCTGGCCGCGCTGGATGCCCCCCGCTGGAACGGCTACTTTGCCGACCTGGCGCTCAGCATCGGTGCCGTGCCGCTGCGCCGCATTGGCCGGCGCCAACTCTGGCTCCAGACGCGCCTGCTGGGGCTGCCGCTCAAAGTGGCTGAGCGCCTGGGCGCGCGCCTGGGACTCAACACCCAAGCCCTGCCACCGGGCATGCCGCCGTCCTTGCTGGGCGTGTTTCAGCAGCACATCAAGCTGGAGTTCGCAAAAGCCCAGTCCGAGCTGGGCCTGCCCTTGCGCTACCCTGCACCCCGTGCCAGCCGTCCGCAGCCAGAAGAACAGGAGCCTCGCCATGGCCGCCCCTTGGCCTGAGCCCCATCCCCCCGCCGCCGACAAGCTGCCGCTGCTGCAAGTCTTGCGAGCCTTGGCGGCCGGCATGGTGGTCTTGGCCCATGCCTGGGACAACTACATCAACAAGCTCGACCCGCAAACGCAGATGCCGTCGAGCTTCGCCTTCGGCCTGTTTGGGGTGCAGGTCTTCTTTGCCATCAGCGGCTTCATCATGGTGCAGTCGGCGGCGTCATTGCCGCAGGGCTGGGCCTCGTTCAAGCATTTCTTTTTGCGGCGGCTCATCCGCATCGTGCCGCTGTATTGGGCCGTCACCCTGGTCTATGCCGCCAAGCTGCACCTGCAGGGCCAGGGGCCCAGTGGGGCCGAGCTGCTGGCCTCGCTGCTGTTCTGGCCCTATGCCGAACCGGGCACCAGCCTGATGCGGCCGGTGTTGGGCGTGGGCTGGACCTTGAACTTCGAGATGCTGTTCTACGCCCTGCTGTCCCTGGCCATGCTGATCGCCCCCGCCTGGCGCTTTTACGCCGTGGGCCTGCTGCTCTTGGCCCTCAGCGTCAGCCGACACCTGGGCTGGGTGAGCCTGGACTCCGAAGGCGCCTCTGCCCTCTACCTCTGGGCTGACGACATCCTGCTCTACTTCGTGCTCGGCACCTGCTTGGCCCATCTGTGGGCACGCTCACGGCAGCGCCGCAGCGCGTGGCTCAGCCTGCCCTGGGCGGTCGTGGGCTTGGTGGCCGGTCTGGTCGGCATGGTGGCAGCCCAAACCCTTGGGCTGTGGGCCGAAGGCTCTCCCCTGTGGGCGGCTGGGCCGGTCAGCATGGCCTTGCTGTGGTGCAGCGTGGCCAACCACGGCCAGTGGCAGGGGCGCTGGGCGCAAGGCCTGCAGCGCAGATTGGTGTTGGCCGGAGACGGCTCCTACAGCACCTACTTGATCCACGGCTTTTTGCTGGGCCTGATGGCGCGGTTTTTCACGGCCACCGCGTGGCCGGTCGGGCTATGGGGCTTCAGCCTCTTGGCGCTGGTGGTCTGCACCGTCGCGGGCGTGCTGTCTTATCGCTGGTTTGAGCTGCCCGTCACGCAAAGGCTCAAACGCTGGCTCTAGGCGCGAGGTCGTTCAGCGGCGCAGCAGGCGCTGCACGCCGTCGCGCGCGTCTGCGCCCAAGCATTGCGGCCACCATGTCCAGCAGGCCCACCACAGCGCCCCGGCGGCCACGGCAGGCAAGGGCAGTTGTAGCCACAGCGGCCACCCCTGCGGCCCGGCCACCCAAGTGCCCGCCAAGATGGCTGCCACCGTCAGCACCGACAGCCCCACACTGCGGCCCAACATCGGCAGCACGGCCTTCAGGGGCAACTGCAGCGCCCGCAGCGTGGCCGCGGTGACGCCCACCATGCGCAGCACCATGATGCCCAAGGCGGCCCAGGCAATCGCCGTCACGCCCAGAGGCGCCACCGCATATACGCCTATCGCCCCCAAGACCAGGGCCGGCAGTTGGGCCAAAGGCTCCCGCAGGCCTCGGCCCAGCGTCCACAGCAGGGGCGTACTCAAGCCTTGCGCCAGATAGGCCGGCACCGTCAAGAACAGCACGGCCAAAACCCCCCCGGCTTCGGCCCAGCGCTGCCCATACACCAGCAACACCAGGGGCTCTGCCGTGAACGACAGCACGATGAACACCGGCATCGTCAACACCCCCACCATGGCCAGCGACTGCAAATAGGCCGCCTGAATCCGCTCGGGCGCATGCTTAGCTTGGCCATACAACGCCGTCAGCGTCGGCTGTAGAGAACTCAGCAGCATCGTGCTGGGCATCAGCGCCAAATTGGCCCCCATGTTGTAGAGGCCCATGGCCTGAGTGGGCAGCAGGCGCCCCACCAGCACCTTGTCGATATTGCCCAAGACCCAGTTCACGACATTGCTCAGCACCAAATTGCGCCCCTCGGTGGCCGAGGCCCAGTGCCCTTCGTAGCGCAAGAGAGGCCGCCAGGCGTGCGGATGCAGCCGCAGCAAGCCCAGGGAGCTGACCGTGGTTTGCACCAGCCAGGCCGCGATCAGTGCGGAGGTGGTGTGGCCCATCCAGGCCATGGGCACCCCCACCGCCAAATAGCCCAGCGCATAACTGCCCACCTGGATCATGCCCACCTGCCTGAACTTCAGTGCCCGCTGCGCCAGCGTGGCGGCCACGGCCCCGGCCGAGGTGATCACACAGCTCAGGCCCAGCCAGCGCACCACGTCCTCCGCACGCGGCTCCCGAAAAAACGCGGCCAGCCAAGGTGCGGCCCACCACAGCACCAAGCTGGCCAGCACCCCGGCCAACATCTGCCAGGTGTAGGCAAAGCGAATATCGCGCTCGGTCACGTTGTCGCGATACAGCAAGCTCGCCCCCAACCCCAGGTTCGACGCAAACGTGGCCAGCGTCAGCACCAGCACGCCCAGCCCAAAAACACCGTAGATCTCGGGCCCCAACATGCGCGCCAGGATCACCTGCGCCAAAAGCTGCAAGCTGAAGCGGGCCACGGCGATCAGCGTGCTCCACTTCAGCGCTTTGGCGCCGGTTTTGGCCAGGCCTTTCATCGCGCCATCAGCATCAAACTGCGCAGCAAGAACGCAGGGTTGCCGATCACATAGCGCCGAAACAAACGCTTGGGCTCACGCTGCAGGCGGAACAACCACTCCAGGCCCAGCCGTCGCATCCAAGCGGGTGCGCGGTCAAAGCGGTCACCCATGAAGTCGATGATGGCGCCCCCACACACAATCAAGCAGGGGTGCTGAAGCTGACGGCGCAATTCGGCGGCAATCGTCTCTTGCTTGGGCATGCCCATGCCCAGCACGATCAGGTCGGGCCGGTCGCGTCGCGCCAGGGCCAGGTAATCGTCTGCTGTGCCAAAGCCATGGCAGGTGAACATCTGCGCGCCATGTGCCAAGTCGCGCTGCACATAACGCGCGGCTTTAGAGAGATACGGCTCCACCGTGCCATACATGGCCACGCGCCGCTCCTCATAGCGCTCCAGCAGCTTGGGGATCAGGTCGGTGCCGTTCAGGTTCACGCCAGGGTGGCGCCCCCGCATCATCAACAGCAGGCGCATGCCGGCGCCGTCGCGCAGCAGCAAGTCGGCACCGGCCAAAGCCTCGCCAAAGCGCTGGTGGTGTACCACGCTGTTCATGGCATGGGCGTTGACAAAAGCCATCACGGTGGGCCGCGTCAGGTGTTGCAGCGGCTCCCACAATTGCGCCTCCATCTCGTGCGGGTGGCGCACGATCAACAGCGACTGCAACAACTGCTGCCAGCGCCCCTGCCAAGAGTGGGTGGCTGGCGCCTCAATGGGCCTCGATGGCAAGGTCATGGCGAGGGCGCGGCCACCTGTCCCATCAAGCGCGCGCGGTCAGCGGCGGGCAGGGCGGCAAACAAGCTTTGCGCAAAGCGCTGGTGTACGGCGTAGCCCTCTTCGGGGTTGAGCTCGATCGACGACACCCGGAACAACAAACCGTCGGGGATCACCCCCTGCAGGCCATAACGCATCTCCGTCAACTTCTTGGCAATGCCACCGCTGAAAGGCTGGTCGCCCACCAAGGTCCAGTAGGTCACTGACTCACGGCGGCTCGTTCCCAACTGGGTCGACAAGCGCTTGATCGGCAGGCGCGTGCCGCCCACCTCCAAACTGCCCTTTTCTTGGGCCAGCAGCCGAAAGCCCTGGGCCGGATAGCAGACCTCGGGGTAATGCAACTGCATGCCATCGCGCTGGTCTTCACCATAAGCCAGCGACAACATCACCCGCTGCCCCTGGCTGTTCACATACACCCGGCTCAGCGTTTGGCTGTAGATACGGCTCAGCATCTCGGCCTGCTGCGGGTTGACCACGGTGGTGTGGCTCACGGCCACCTCGGTCCAGTCGCCAAAGGCCTTGGGCATCATCTGCTCCAACTGCATGCGGCCCTGCACCTCCACCAGCTTGCGGCGGGGCGTCAGGCTCCAGGCCAGCACCGCACACAGCAGCATCAGCAGCGCAGCCAGCCAGGCCTGGCGCAAAGTGCGGTCGGTGGGCGTCTTCATGCGCGGGCCTCCCGGCGGCGGCTCAAACGCTTGTCCACCCAATGCACGGCACCGTCCACCGTCAAGATCAGCAGCAACGCGCTCAAGAACAAGACCAAGCCGGCAAAGTCATGCAAAAAGCCTTGGCCGGCCTCATCGCCAAAGTGATAGGTGATCAGCACCAGCACCATCACCCGGATCACATTCGCAAAAAAGCTGATGGGAATGATCAGCACCGCCAAAGTCACGTTGCGGAACAAGGACGCCGACTGCACCAAGTTCAAATAAAACAGGCCCAGGGCTTCCAGGGTGAACAAGGTGTGCAGGCCCGCGCAAGCGTCGGCCACCAGCATCTGGTACGGCCCCACCTGCAAAATCACCCCGGTGCGTGCAATCGGGTAGCCCACCGCATACAAAATCTGCTCGGCCACATACGAGACAGCCATCTTCATCGGTGCCGTCATCGCATCCACCAGCAAGGCCGGCAGCGGGATCATGAACACCATGAAGAACAGCGGGAACCAAATCGCCCGCGCCTGCTGAGGGCCGCGCACCAGCAGCACACAGCCCAGCAGCATGGGGATCAAGGAGCCCACCTCAAACAGCAAAATGCCCTGAGAGCGCCCCAGCGCATACATCAGCCCCGACACCGCCAACAGCGGCCATGCCAGCAGCGGCATGGGGCCTGAGCCGCCCGTCGCATGCACCTGATCCCAGCGCTTGTAGATCAGCCAGCAGGCCAGCGCCAAGATGATGGGGCCATGGCCCTGCGTGTCATCGGCCCAGACCCCGTTGAACAAGCCCACCAGCATGGGCACATACAGCGCGCACAGCCCCGCCAGCAAGACCAGCCAAGGGGCATGCTCCTTCGAGCGCAGCGCAGAGAGTGCAGTCACAAGCCAGCCCTGTCCGCCGTCAATACTCGTTCATCACCACGCCCGCCACCTTGGCGGTGCTGGCGCTGAGGGCTTGAACCAGCTCTTTGAGGTCCTCTACCCGCACTGAGTTCTTGCGCGCCACGATCAGCGCTACCCCGCAGCGGGCAGCGGCCACCAGGCCGTCCGCCCCAAACTCAGCGGCGGGCGTGTCCACCACCACATGGTCAAACTTGTTCAGCAGCTCATGCAGCAGCAAACCAAAGGCGGCGCCCTCGATCAGCTCCAGGGGGTTGGGCGGTTGAATGCCCACGGGCAACACAAACAAATTGCTGGCGCCCTTGACCGACTTGATCACGCTGTCGCCCCGGCGCCCGGACAACAAGCCCGAAAGCCCCGCGTGGTTGTCCACCCCAAAGACCTCATGCAAGCGCGGGCCGCGCATGTCGGCGTCCACCACCAGCGTGCGCCCGCCCAACTGGGCCAGCGCCACGGCCAAGTTGGCCGCAAAAAAAGTTTTGCCGTCGCCTGAATTGGGGCTCAGCACAGCCAACGCTCGCTTGGCCTTGGGCGCGCCTTCTTCGCCCAGCGTGCGCATCAAAATCTGCGCCCGCGTCGCCCGAAAAGCCTCGGCCTGCTGGCTGAAGGGCTGGTTCAACACCACCAACTCTGGGTGGGCCGCGGTTTGTGCCCCATCAGCCACGGCGTAGTTGAACTGCTCGGCCAGCGCATGCAGCACATCGTCGGGCGAGGCATAGCCCAGCTTGATGGCGGCCTCGCCAAACTTCAGGCCGTGCAAGCGCTGGTGTTGCAAGATATCCGCCACCTGCGCTGCGCTCAGCGCGCGCGTGTCGCGAATGATGTCGCCAATCGAGCGGATGTCCTCGCTGCTGGGCAGCGAGCCGAAGCCGGAAGATTGAGGGCCCGAAGCCTTGTCTTGCTCAGTCATGACTCAAGCCTTTGCCGAGCGGTTAGAGGCCAAGCGGCCCGAGATCACCCGCTGGGCCATCAGCGACTGCCGACCCCGCGCCGAGATCGGTTTGGGCACCACGCCCAGAACGGGCACCCCCAGCGAGTCGATCAAGTCGGTGGTGGAGCGCACACGGCGGTCCAGCAGCTCGCGCACCAGCGCCAGGCCCACGGCCAGCAGCGTGCCCACAAAAGCCGCCAGTGCCATGTTCAAAAAAACCTTGGGCGACGAGGGCGAGAGCGGTGCGGTGGCGGGGCTCAGCACATTGATATTGCTCTGCTGGGTTTGGCTCTCCAGCAGGGTTTGATTCAAACGGGCCACGATGGTGTCGTAGCTGCGCTGGGCATTCTCCACATCGCGCTGCAACACCGCCATCGCGTCACGCTGCTCCTTGAGCTTGAGCACCTTGGCCCGTTGCGCCTCCAATTGGCTGCGGGTCTGCGCCTCGCGCGAGCTGTTGATCGACGCCGTCACGCCCACACTGCTGGTCGAGCGCTGCAGCTCGGCATTCAAGCGGCTGCGCATTTCAGCCACACTGGCCCGCGCTTGCTCCACCTGCGGGTGCTTGTCGCCCAGGCGGGTGTTCAGCTCTTGCAGTTGGGCCTCGGCGCGGTTCAGCTCAAATTTGAGGTTGGTCACCACCGGGTTCATCATGGCCTCACTCAGGCGGTCGCCCTTGCCCCCGGCCGCCTGCGCCTCGCGGCTGCGGCTCTCTGAGGAGATGGCCTGCATCATCACCAGTTGGCTGGAGAGATCATTCAGGCGCGCAGTTTCGACATCGAGGCGCTCGTCCGAGCCCACAATGCCGTTGTCGCGCTGAAACGCGCTCAAGCGGCTCGACGCCACCTCCAGCGCATCGCGCGCGTCTTTGGCGCGCAGGTCAAAAAAGCCGCTGTACTGCTTGGCCGGGTCCACACGCAGCTCCACCGCCGTGTCGATATAGGCCTGCACAAACGCATTGGCCAAGGCCGCAGCAAAAGCTGGGTCGGGGGCCTGAAAGCCAATGTTGATCACATTGCTCTCGCGCGAGGGCCGCACCTCCAACTGCGTCAAGAAGTTGCGGGCCAACCAGTCATTGATGTCGCCCTTGCCGTCGGTGGCGTCTTGCCACTGCGCGCGCACCAGCGCGTTCTCGTTCAACTTCAGGTTTCGCGCCACCCGCGTGGCCACCCGGCTGCTCTGAATAATGTCCACCTGCGTGGCCATGATCGAGGGGTTCAACATCTGCCCCAGCACAATGCCGGTGATCGGGTCCGGCTTCACATCCACCACCACGCTGGCCGTGGCCGTGTAGCGCTTAGGGCTCAGCAAGCTGAAGGCGGCCGTGGCCACCAACACCAGGCCCAACAGCCCAGCAGAGAGCTTCCAGCGCGCCCGAAGAATGGCCACCAATTGAGAGAAATTCATACCACCGGCCTTCGCTTAGAACAGACTCTCTCGGACATAGATCACATCGCCAGCGCGCAACGCTTCAGTCATGCCTGGCTGAGTCTCCTCAAGCTGGCCCGCCTCATTGCGGCGGTGAATGCGAATCCCGCGGTCCGTACCGCGCTGGGTCAGGCCGCCCCCCGCCGCCAAAGCCTGCAGCAGCGTCATGCCACGGTCCAGCCGCAACTGCCCAGGGCGCTGCACCTCGCCGTAGATATAAACCACCGGCGCACGCTCCACATAAATCACATCGCCGCCTTGCAGCACGATGTCGTCATAGCGGCGGCGGCCGTCCAGCACCTCAGGCAAGTCGATCACCTTGCGAAAAGCTTGGCCCTCGCGCGTGCCCACCACCACCACCTCGTCGCTGGCTTGGTTCAGCACCACGCCACCGGCTTGGGCCAGCACATCAGAGAGCTTGGTGCCGCCGTTCTCCAGGGCAAAGCGGCCGGGCCGGTTCACCTGGCCCAGCACGCTGACCTGGCTGCCACGCGCCTGCATCAACACCACATTGACCTGCGGGTTCTTCACAAACTCGCCCTTCTTCAAGGCGGCAGCAATCACCTGCTCGGCCTCGCTCACCGTCTTGCCGCCCAGCATCAAGGCGCCCACCAGCGGGAACGAGATCACGCCGGTTTCAGACAAGCGCGTCTCCAGGCTCAGGTCCTGGCTTTGGTACACCGAAATCCGGATCACATCACCACCGCCCAAGCGGTATTCGGCCTGCACCGCCTCGGTCGTCGGCGTCAGGGTTTGGGCCTGCAACAGGGGGCTGCACAACAGCAATGGCGCCAACAGCAGCGAAGTAAAAAACTTGTTCATGGTCGTTCTTGCAAGAGCCCTTACTTCAGGCCCAAGCCCTTCTTCAAAGTGGCGTCATCCAGGCCTTGGCTGGCGGCGGCGGGCGGCGGGGAGGGCGGTGCAGCGGGCGCAGCCTCTGGTGTAACCGGAGCCGCGCTGGCGGCGGCTGCGGCGGGCTCGGCAAACTTGCCCAGGTATTCAATCTTGGCCGCGCCACGGGCCGACTTTATGGCCGCCTCCACCGCCTGGCGCTTGCGCTCATTCAGCAAAAACTGCTCGATGGCCGGCGTGGCCTGCGCCAGGCTCACCGGGCCGGGCTGTGCTGCCGCAATATGCACTACCTTGGCAGGCTTGCCACCCTGCGAGATCACCAGGCTCTGGCCCACCGACATCGCGCCGATCTTGTCCACCAGCGCCATCGGCAGGGACTCCGCCCCCTGCGTGCTCTGCCCCACCTCAAACGTCAGGCCCATGGCCGTGAGGGCGGCGGCCACCTCGGGGCTGCTGCGGGCCTGCGTCATCTTGGCGTCCAGCAGCGCGGCGTCAATGCTGCCGGCCTTCAGGTTGAACTCCTGCAGCGTATAAGCCCGGCGCTTGGCAAACAAAGCGGGCTTGTCGTCGTAATACTTCTGCACCTCTTGGGCGCTGGGCTTGGCCACCGCCTCGGCCACCTGCTCGGCATACGAGCGCGCAATGATCTCCCGCTTCGCCGCCTCAATGGCCGCCATCACCTTCGGGTCGCGGTCCAGCTTTTGCTCTTCCGCTCTTTGCACCGCCAACTCTTGGTCGATCAGGCGCTCCAAGACCTGGCGGCTGACGCTGTCGAGTTGCTCTGGCTTCACGCCACGCTGCTGCAGCAAGGCCTGGTTGATCTGGTGGATCGTGATCTCACCGTCATTCACCCGCACAGCCGCCTGAGTGGTCACCTTGGCCCGGTCGCCACAGGCTGCCAACAGCGCAGCAGCCACTACCGTGGCCGCCAAGAGAGGACGTTGCAATCGCATGAGACAAAGCCTTAAGAGGAACAAAAACCGGGCGATCACGGCGCCCGGCGTGTTGAACTTGGTACAACCTGTTACGTCATTCTAAACCGTGCCCTCTTTGGCTTGTAGGTTTCCCAGAGCATTGGGTATTTTTTCACGCCGCTCTAGGCATTTCCTGAGTGGAGGCGACAGTTTTGTGCCATTCCGCTCGCCGGGTGTCACGGGCACGCCCGCTCTGAGACATCCTGCTCCCGGCCCCCACAGAGGCGCCCCTTACACTTACTTCATGTTGTTGCGCCCCCGTCATGTTTGAAGATCGCAGTGCCAAAAAGCGGTTTCTGAGCGCGCCCCCGTCCATCCCGTCGGTGATTGCGGCGGTGCTGGAGCCCGTCATTTCGGCGCTCTGCCTCTTGGTCTGCCTCTACATCTGGGGGCAGCCTATCGAAGGCCTGAGCATGGGCCTCATCACCATCGTCGCGGTGCTTGCCTTTCCGGGGCTTAACCGCTTTGGCCGCAACCCTGTGGCCACCGCCATCGACATCCTGATTGCCTGGTACGGCGTGCTCTTTGTGCTGTGGCTGCTGGGCTTTGCCGTGGGCAAGCTCGACGCCCTCAACCCCCACATGCTGCTGGCCTGGGCCATCGCCACACCGCTGTGCTTGTGGGTCTGCACCCAAGCCGGCACCTTGTGGTTCAGGCATCAAGCCACCAAGCCCGAGGCCCGCCGCCGGGCCGTCATTGCGGGGGCCAACACCATGGGCCTTCGGGTGGCCGGCATGCTGGGCACCCGCGTCGTGCCCTCCTACGATTGCCTGGGCTACTTTGACGACCGCGAGCCCGCCCGCCTGCCCCCAGAGGCCAACATCCTGGGCCGCCTGGAGTCCATGCCCGACTTCATCGACCAGCACGGCATCAAAGACGTGTTCGTGACCCTGCCGCTGACCTCTCAGCCGCGCATCATGAACCTCATGGCCTCGCTGCAAAACACCACCGCCTCGCTGCACTTTGTGCCCGACGTGTTCGGCGTCAACATCATTCAAGGCCGCCTCCAAGACATCGGCGGCATCCCGGTGGTGGGCCTCACCGTCACGCCCTTTACTGGCGTCAACGGCCTCATCAAACGCCTCAGCGACATCGTGCTGGCCAGCCTCATCCTGGTGCTCATTGCGCCGCTGCTGCTGCTCATTGCCATCGGCGTGCGGCTCAGCTCGCCGGGGCCGATCATCTTCAGACAGCACCGCACCGGGCTCGACGGCGAGATCATCAAGGTCTACAAATTTCGCTCCATGCGCACCCAAGACAACGGGGCCGTCATCCAACAAGCCACCAAAGGCGACCCGCGCGTCACCAAATTTGGGGCCTTCCTGCGCCGCACCTCGCTGGACGAGCTGCCCCAATTCATCAACGTGTTGCAAGGCCGCATGAGCATCGTCGGCCCCCGGCCCCATGCCGTGGCCCACAACCTGCACTACGCCAAAGTCGTCAAAGCCTATATGGCCCGCCACAAAGTGCGGCCAGGCATCACCGGCTGGGCCCAAGTCAACGGCCTGCGCGGCGAAACCGACACCCTCGACAAAATGGCCCGCCGCGTCGAGTTCGACCTCGAATACCTGCGCAACTGGTCATTAGGCCTCGACCTGCTCATCATTGTGCGTACCATCAAACTCGTGATCTTCGATCGCGACGCCTACTGACCGCGCTCGCTGCGCCCCTGCCATGCCCTGCCACTGCCGCTCCCTTTGCCCCCACGCTGCCACCCGTCTGCTGCCACTGCCACTCGCGCTGGCGCTGACTGCGGCCTGGCCCGCACTCGCCCAAGAGCAAGACAGCGGATGGGCCGTGGGCGTGTCGCAGCAACTTGTGCACGACACCAACGTGCTGCGCGCCCCCGACGCCAGCGCCCAAGAAGCCTGGGTCTCCTATTCCGGCCTGCGCCTCAGCCTCGACACCCCCGTGGGCCGAGGCAGCTTCAACGCCAACGCCAGCGCCGACGCCGTTCAATACCGCCACCTCAGCCAGCTCAACCACACCAGCCTCAAGCTCGACGCCACCCTGGCCTTCCAAGCCGCCGAGCGCATCTCGGGCGAAGTGGGCGCCGCCACCGCGCAAAGCCTCTACCGCAACGACCAACTCGGCGTCGTCCAAACCCAGCGCAGCCTGCGCCGCGACAGCCGCGCCTTTGTGGCCGCCCGTGTGGGCGTCGTCACCGAATGGACGGCCGAAGCCACCCTGACCCTGCAAGACACCCAGTACACCGACGCGCCCGTGTCTGTGCGCGACCAACGCTGGCTCACCGCTGAAGCCGGCCTGCGCTACCAACCCAGCCTCGACCTCTTCATGCGCGGCGTGGTGCGCGGTGTCGACGGCGCCTTCACCCGCGAAGGCCAGGTGGACGACGACTTCCGCCGCGAAGAAGCCGAAGGCATGGTGGCCTGGCAAGTCAGCGGCGCCAGCCGCCTACAAGCCTCATTGGCCCTCTCCCGCGAGCGCCACACCCTGGCCACCGTGCGCGACAGCAGCAACTGGCTGGGCTCACTGGCCTGGCGCTGGCAGCCCACGCCCAAGCTACAGCTCAACACCCGCTGGGCCCGCGACAGCAACGCCGGCAGCACCGAAACCACCGCCAGCACCGCCGACACCCTGCTACGTACCACCACCACCCTGAGTGCCGCGTGGCGCATCAGCCCCAAAGTACAGCTCAGTGCCCAAGCCCAGCGCGCCCAACGCACGCTGGACAACGTCTTCAGCAGCCAGGTGCAACAAACCCGCCAGGGCCGCGACACCACCGATGCCCTGGGCCTGACCCTCAGCTATCAGCCCCAGCGCTGGCTGAACCTGTCGTGCTCGACCCAGCGCACTCGCCGCAGCACCGACGGCGACCTCACCGGCCTGAGCTACGCCTTCGCCGCCACAGACTACGGCTGCGCCGGACAGCTCTGGCTGCGCTAACGCGGCCACTGCGGGGGAATCCCCCACGTTCGTGGGGTAGTTACATTTGATGATGCCCTGCGCTTATCGCGCGGCGTAAGTCAATTGACTGTGTACAAATAGCAAACTGCAGGGCCATAGCATTAACGCTATCTGTGCACTGCTCCACTATCATTCGATACCTTACATACACCGCTGCGAAAAATTTCGCAGCGGATATTTACGCATTGGCGCAGCCGTACCGCGCCCTCTTGCCCCCCACGTCATGGCCGTCATCAAGTTCCCTGGTTTCCCTGTCAACATTCCCGCTAGCGAGCTGATCTACGGCACGGACTCCGACTTCATCATCAACGCCTACCTGGCCCTGCAACACCAGTGGCCCGACCAAGGCGGCTATGCCCACTACCTCTACCTGCTGAGCCAAAACCCCGGTCACCGGCTCAAAGTGCTCAAAGAGATTGCCAGCTCCGACGTGGCCCGCTACAGCGGCACCAAGCTAGAGCAAGACCTCCCCGACAACCACCTCTGGGCCAAAAGCCTCAACGACCCGCAGCGCTACCTGCATACCAGCCACGGTTTGCGTGTGGCCAAGATCCTCAGCGACCTGCTCAGCCTGCGCTCGCTCATCGGCAACCTCAGCCTGGGCAAGCTGGGCGAGGCCCTGAACACCGTGGTCGACACCCAGCAAGCCCACCTCTCCGCCCTTGAAAGCCGCCTGGCCGACAACACCGGCCTAGTGCAAGCCCTGGAAGCCCAGCTCATGGCCCTGGGCGGCGCTGCCGTGCCCCCCACCGCCGACGCCAGCAGCACCGCACAGGCCGGCGACAACGCCTGGGTGCATGGCGCGCTGCAGCGCCTGACCCAACGCCTGGGCCACATCGAGCAACAAGCCCAAGAGATCAAAGACCTGCGCCAGCAACTCGACGACACCCGCGCCGAGCTGGCCGCACTCAAAGCCCACACCCATGGGCAAATCAAGCGCGAAGTGGCCGAGTACGTCAACGCCATGTTGGCCGCCAGCCGCGCCCCAGAGCCCACCCTCAACGCTGCCTCCGCTGCACCCGCCGCCGCCCAAGGCCAACCCGAGGTTTGACATGCCTGCGCCACAGCCCCACCCCCAGGGCGCGCCCGTGCCTGCGCGCAACCCCGTGGTGATCTTCACCCCGCTGCCCCCCGCCAAAAGCGGCATTGCCGACTACAGCCTCGAACTGCTGCCCCACCTGGTGGCCGCCTGCCCCCAGCGCGACCTGGTGGTGGTGGCCCCCCAAGCCAAAGCCCATGCCAACCGCCCGTGGCGCACCATCACCCCCGATGACTACCAACGCAGCCCCGAGCTGCACAGCGCGCCCACCGTCTACCAATTTGGCAACAACCGCGACCACGTCTTTGCCTACAACGCATTTCTAAAGCGCCCTGGCGTGGTGGTGATCCACGACTTCAACCTCCACTACCTGGTCGAAGACGCCACCCTGGTGCTGGGCGACATTGCCGCCTACCGCCGCACCTTGGTGGACGAATACGGCGAACCCGGCGGCACCCTGGCCGACCTGCGCCAACTTGGCTACTTCTCTGAAAGCCAAAAACTCACCTTGAGCCTCACCGGCCACGTGCTGCGCCGTGCCACCGGCATCATCGTCCACAGCCAGTGGGTGTACGACCGCCTGCCCCCCGAGGCCCGCGCCCGCGCCGTAGTGGTGCCCCACCACTTTGCACCCCAAGCGCTGGGCTACCAAGCCCTCAGCCGCGACGAAGCCCGCAGCCGCCTGGGCCTGGAGCAAGACACCTTCACCGTGCTGGCCCTGGGCTACATCACCCCGCCCAAGCAAGTGCAAGCCACCCTGGCGGCGCTAGGCATGCTCAAAAAACGCGGCCTGAAGTTCAAGTTCTTGATCGGCGGCGAGCGCAACCCCAGCTTCGACATCGACGCCCACATCCGCCAGCACGACCTGGTGGCCGAAACCACCATCACCGGCTTCCTCAAAGAAGACGACTTCTTCCACTGCATCCGCGCCTCTGACCTGCTGGTCAACCTGCGCTACCCCACCGTGGGCGAAAGCTCCGGCACCCTGGCCCGCGCCCTGGCCCTGGGCCTGCCGGCCGTCGTCCACAACTTTGGCCCTGCCGCTGAATACCCCGAAGGCGTGGTGCGCAAAGTCCCCCTGGAGCCCGGCACCCCCTACGTGCTGGCCGAAACCATCGAGGCCCTGATCCAGCAGCCCCAAGCCCGCCAAAACCTGAGCCAACGCGCCTGCGCCCACATGCAGCAACACTGCAGCGTGGCCACCTCGGCCCAGCAATACGCCCAAATGTTCGACCGCCTCTTTCCGCTGGCCGCACCCGTGCCTGCGCCCGCCGCAGCCCTGGCCCCAGCGGCCCCCGGCGCCTGAGCGGCCCGCTGCCGCGCCCACTGCGAGCCCGCCGCCTGCCCATGCGCCTGCCCCCAAGCACCCTCTTGCCCCCGCCGGGCCAGCCCCTGCCCACCCTAGAAGGCGAAGCCAGCGCGCAAGACCTGGGCCAGCTCTACCTGGCCATCTTGGGCCGCGAGGCAGAGCCCCAACTGCTGCGCAAACCGCCGCAGCGCCCGCTGCACGACATTGCCGACGAAATGCTGCGCAGCGACGAGTTCAACTACCACGTGCTGCAAGCCGTGGTGCAGCAACGCAGCCTGCCGCACGACAAACTCAGCGAACAACAACGCCACACCCTGGGCCAGTGGCTCACCGAGCGCGCGGGCTGCGCGCCCCTGCCCGCCGAGCTGGCCCAGCCCGACGGCCCAGCCCAGCCCCAGCCCGACGCCGAGCCCCCGTGCCCGGCCGAGCTGCTGCTGCGCCTGGTCAGCCACCCCGCCTTAGCCCCCGTGCTCTACCTGGCGCACGGCAGCCTGCTCACCCAAGCCCTGGAAGACCTCTCCACCCTGCTGCGTGCAGGCCAACTGCGCCTGAAAGGCAAGATCGAATTCGTCAACCGCGAATTCATCCAAGGCTGGGTGGTGGATGCCTCGGGCCGCCGCCCCCAACTGCAAGTTGAGGTGCGCAACAACGGCCGCCTGGTGGCCGCCGCCAGCGCCCACAGCTACCGCCCCGACATCCACCAACTCTATGGCGGCAGCGGCATGGCCGGCTTCAGGGCCAAATACAACCCCACGCTCTTTCCGCCCGGCCAGCCCGTGTGCTTTACCCTGCACGAAGCCAGCAGCGGCGTGATGGTGGGCCCGGCCTACACCTTCGGCAACAGCTTTTATGACCAACTCAGCGTGGCTCAAATGCTGGCCAAAGAGTTTGCCGACATCAAACACCGGCTCGACGTGCTGGCCGGCATGGTGCCCCAAGCCCTGAGCTACAGCGCCTTTCCGCTA
The DNA here is from genome assembly GCA_034520165.1 of Ideonella sp. GTDB lineage: Bacteria > Pseudomonadota > Gammaproteobacteria > Burkholderiales > Burkholderiaceae_C > Ideonella. The sequence continues at coordinate 4,510 of JAXHNT010000022.1, read as the reverse complement.
GAGCACTTCGACCTCTATCGCCAAACCCACCGCGTGCCCCCGCCGCCCTGGCTGCTGGCCGAACACGCGCCCGGCGCCCGGCCCCTGCGCCGCCCCCCGCAGCGCTTTACCGTGCTGCTAGACGCCACCCAAAGCCGCAGCGCCACCGGCGTGCGCATCAGCATCGACACCCTGCGCCACCAAGCGGGCAGCGTGCCCTGGCAAGCCTGGGTGGTGGGCCAAGAGCCCGACGTGGCCGACGTGTGCGCCGTGCTCGCCGCCGTACACCCCCAAGTGCGTCACCAGCCCAACTGGGCCCACGCCCAGCAAGAGCTGGCCCGCCTAGCCCAAGACCCCAAACAATGGACGCTGCTGCTGCGCGCAGGCGAGCTGCTAGACCCCCACGCCCTGGCCTGGCTGCTGGCCGAAACACAAGCCCAGCAGCCCCCAACAGAGCCCGACGCCGCCGCGCCAACCACCACCGCCCCTGTTGCGCTGTACTGGGACGAAGACCGCCTGGAACACCGCACCGGCCATGCCCCCCACCGCGCCCCGCGCCACGTGGCCCCCGTGCTGCGCGCCCCCTTCTGCCCCGACGCCCTGCTAGAGCTGAACGTGCTGGGCACCAGCTTTGCCGTGCAAGCCCAAGCCCTGCTGGCCGCCACCCACCTGCTGGCCGCCCACCCGCTAACCCCCGTTAGCCCTGAGCAACCCCCCGTTCGCCCTGAGCTTGTCGAAGGGCCCGCCACCCACCTCCACCCCCTCTGCCTGCAAGAGCGCGAGCGCCTGGCCTGGGCCCTGCACGCCCAAGGCCCGCTGCACCACGTGCCCCAATGGCTGCTGACCCGCACCCACGAGGCGCTGGACATCGACCCAGACAAACCCACCGATGTGGACCACCCCCGCCTGGTGGCCCAAGCCAGCCCCGAGGCCCTGCAAGCCCTGCTGCCCGCCGCTTGGCAAACCCAGCGCTGGCAGCGTGTGCCAGACCCAGTAGCCCCGCAACTGCCCAAGCCCCTGGTGCGCTGGCAGCCCCAGCGCCCCCAAGCCATCTTGAGCGTGCTGATACCCACCCGAGACCACTGGCAACTGGTGCAACAGTGCGTAGAAAGCCTCTACGCCCAAGCCCTGCACCCCGAAGCGCTGGACATAGTGGTGGCCGACAACGGCAGCACCGAGCCCGAAACCCTGGCCTACCTGGCCCAAGCCCAAGCCGCAGGCCGCCTGCGCTGCCTGCGCATGGATGCGCCCTTCAACTGGAGCCAGCTCAACAACCGCATGGCCGCCGCCGCGCGGGGCGAGCTGCTGCTCATCCTCAACAACGACACCCTGATGCTCACCCCCCAGTGGGACGACATCTTGCGCGGCCAACTAGAGCGCCCCCACGTGGGCGCCGTGGGTGCCCGCCTGCTGTTTGAGGACATGACCCTGCAACACGCCGGCATCCAGTTTGGCTATGAAAACTTTGTGGGCCACGTGGCCGCCGAGCAGCCGCCCGACGACGCGATGGCCCTGTTCGAAACCCAGCTCACCCACGCCGTCAGCGGCGCCACCGGCGCCTTCCTGGGCTGCAGGCGCGAGGTGTTTGAAGCCACCGGCGGCTTCAACGAGGCCGACTTTGGCGTCACCTTCAACGACGTGGACTGGTGCATTCGCGTGCGCGAGCTGGGCCTGGCCGTGCTGTATGTGCCCCTGCTGAGCATGGTGCACTACGAATCCAAATCACGCGGGTTCGACTTCATGAACGAACGCAAGCAGAAGAGGGCGGAGCATGAGCGGGACCAGATCTTGCAAAGGTATCCCAGGCACTTCTTTACCGACGACGCGCGGTCCCCCTTGCTCAGTGGCTGGTCTGGAGCTGGCCGAGCCCTGCGCTGAGTCAATGATTCAGGAGAGCCCGTCAGCATTGCGGCGGCTCACCAGCACTGTGTTTGAACCCATCACACCCCAAGCAAATGGCAACTAGAACTCGACGAGCAGCCACCAAGGTTACGCCCCTCAAAGCCCTGCAAGAGCCCTTTTTCCTGCGAGACGCCGGAGGGCTGATTCAGCATGGCCTGATGGTCGAAGCCGCCACCTGGGATAAAGGTGAGATTCAGATTGTGGGTTGGGCCGTGGGCGTCTTCCGCGTGGTGTTGTTTCGCGGTGGTGTGGCAACACCGTCTGACGTTTCTCGCGTCCCGCGTTCCGATGTGGCAGCCAGCTTAGGCCTAGAGCAAACTGGCGAAGGTATTCGGCGACCCACCGCAACGCCTATAACCTGACCCATCTGCTGGACCCGGTACGCGCCTATGAGCTGGGACTGGTCAAGCAGATCGGGGTGGATTCGGTCATCGCCCTGACGGATGCCAACCAGGCGTTCATCGCGGTGGAAGGGTTCAAAACCGGAAAGCGCAGCGTGTCGGCCAAGCTCACCATCTGGGTCAACCAGGCACAGGGACCTGTCAAGAAATCGGTAACGGTGAAGAACGGCGACGACCTCTTCCAGCTTTCCAATCAGCGGGAGATCTATCGCAATGGCTTTATCGTCAACGAGATCGACGCGGGCGAGGGCTTTGTCACCTTTGCCAACGATGTGCGCGTGGGTCAGTCGCCCGCATGGTGCACTGACCGACGCGATCTTGCGTTTGCAGATCGAGGCCACGGTGCGCCGCCATTTCGAGAAGGCGAAAAGGCGGCACCCGATGGGCATCAAGGTGCTGTCGGTCTTCTTCATCGACCGGGTGGCGAACTACTGGGGGTATGGCGAAGACGGCGGCACTACCAAGGGCAAGTTCGCCCGGTGGTTCGAGGAAATCTATGTGCAGTACCAGGCCAGGAGGAATTCGCGGGGCTCATGACCGCCGACGTCGCAAAGGTCCACAACGGCTATTTCTCCCAGGATATACCGCCTATAAGCACAAATTGCGCTTTCCTCACGTAGATTCTGAGAAAGGCTCGTTAACCTTCTGTATCTGATTTATACTTGCTGCTACCCAGTAGCCACCGTGAATCTTGTTACAGCGATGATCAGGATTGAGTTTTCAGAGCAGGATTTGAAGCAAATTCAGCAGTTGCGTTACGAGCACGCACATCCGAGAGTGCGTCGGCGCATGGAGGCCCTCTGGTTGAAAAGCCAGGGTCTCGAACACCAGGAGATTTGTCGGCTCGCAGGCATATCGAGCAACACTTTGCGGAAGTACCTCAGACTGTTCCAAGCCGGCGGGATCAAGAAACTGACGGAACTCAACTTCTACGCACCGGCAAGCGAACTGGAGCGCCATTGTCATCAACTTGAGGCACATTTTCGCAAGTATCCGCCCGCGACGCTCAACGAGGCGGCAGCAAAAATCGAGGAGCTGACCGGACTCAAGCGCAGCCCAAGCGCCGTGGGTCGGTTCCTCAACGCGCTAGGCATGGCGCCGCGACGCGTCGGAACTATCCCCTCGAAAGCCGACCCGGAAAAGCAGGAACGCTTTCGAGTCAACGAGTTGGAGCCGCGACTCGAACAAGCCAGGCAGGGAAAACGCGCTATTTTTTTGTCGATGCTGCTCACTTCGTGCTGGGCGCCTTTCTCGGGATTCTGTGGTCATTTTCCCGTCTCTTTGTGAAGACATCCGCTGGGAGACGGCGGTTCAACGTGCTTGGTGCGCTGAATGCAATCACACATGAACTGGTGATGATCACGAACGATACCTACATTACCGCGGACAGTGTCTGTGAACTGTTGCGGCGCATTGCGGAACCTGAATCTTGGCATGCCCATCACGCTGGTGTTGGACAATGCCCGCTATCAGAAGTGCAACATCGTGACCGCATTGGCTTTGCAGCTCAATATAGAGCTGCTTTATCTCCCCACTTATTCACCGAACTTAAACCTCATCGAAAGGCTCTGGAAATTCGTTAAGAAAAAGGTTCTTTACTCGAAATACTACCCCAATTTCTCCGACTTCCGAAACGCTATTACCGATTGCCTTAACCAGACACACACAACTCACAAGAAGGAGTTGGAATCTTTGCTCACACTGAACTTTCAGACATTCAAGAAATGTGAGCCAGCTCCAGGCGAGGTATAAGCGCGCCGTGTCGCCCTTCGCGACGCTGACCGGCAAGACCAACGCCGACGGCGCTGCCTTTGAACTCATCATGCGCCGACAAGGAGCGCTTGTTGGGCCTGGACGAGCCGCTGGCCTTCATCTTCAGCTATCCGCGCGCTGCGCGAGGGCTGGGACAATCCCAACGTGTTCCAGATTGCACCCCGGCCGAGTCCAACTCGGAGATCAAAAAGCGGCAGGAGATCGGGCGTGGCCCTGCGCCTGGCGGTGAACCAGGATGGAGAGCGCGTACGCGATCCGCCATCAACCGGCTCACCCTGATCGCCAACGAGAGCTACGAGGACTTCGCCAACCAGTTACAGACCGAGATGATCGAGGCAGGGGTACGGTTCAAGCGCGAGATGGTCCACAACGAGCGCGACAAGGTGACGGTGCGCTTGAAGAAGGGTTTTGACACCGACCCGTTCCTGGCGCTGTGGGAACGGGATACGGCACGG
>JAXHNT010000074.1:0-13938 GCA_034520165.1 Ideonella sp. | reverse complement strand
AAGCTACGTATTGCTCAAGCGCTTCTTCTTGTCGGCTTCGTACTCTTGGTAGTTGCCGTCGTAGAAGAACCACTGCGAGTCGCCTTCACAGGCCAAGATGTGCGTGCAGATGCGGTCAAGGAACCAGCGGTCGTGCGAGATGATCATGGCGGAGCCTGCAAACTCCAGCAGCGCGTCTTCCAGAGCCCGCAGAGTTTCGACGTCCAGGTCATTCGATGGCTCGTCCAGCATCAGCACATTGCCGCCCTGAGCCAGGGTCTTGGCCAAATGCAGGCGGCCGCGCTCACCGCCGGAGAGGCTGCCCACCAACTTTTGCTGGTCATTGCCCTTGAAGTTGAAACGGCCGATGTAGGCGCGGCTGGGCATCACAAACTTGCCCACCACGATGTTGTCCAGGCCACCCGAAATGTCTTGCCACACGGTGTTTTCGGCTGCCAAGCCTTCACGGCTTTGGTCCACGAAGGCCAGCTTGGCGGTCTTGCCGATGGCGACCTCACCGGTATCCGGCTGCTCCACGCCTTGGATCATGCGGAACAGGGTCGACTTACCCGCGCCGTTGGGGCCGATGATGCCAACGATGGCACCAGCGGGCACTTTGAAGCTCAGGTTGTCGATCAGCACCCGGTCGCCAAAGCTCTTGGTCACACCCTTGAACTCAATGACTTCATTGCCCAGGCGCTCGGCCACGGGGATGAAGATCTCATTGGTTTCGTTGCGCTTTTGGTATTCAATGTCGCTCAGCTCCTCAAAGCGGGCCAAACGCGCCTTGCTCTTGGCCTGACGGCCCTTGGCGTTCTTGCGCACCCATTCCAACTCTTGCTTCAAGGCTTTGGCGCGGGCGTCTTCACTCTTCTGTTCGGCTTCCAGGCGCTTGCCCTTTCCCTCCAGCCAATCCGAGTAATTGCCTTTGTATGGGTGACCGACGCCTCGGTCGAGTTCCAAAATCCACTCGGCGGCGTTGTCAAGGAAGTAGCGATCGTGGGTGATCGCCACCACGGTGCCCGAGAAGCGCTTCAAAAACTGCTCCAACCACTCCACCGACTCGGCGTCCAAGTGGTTGGTGGGCTCGTCCAGCAGCAGCATGTCTGGCTTAGACAGCAAGAGGCGGCACAGCGCCACACGGCGCTTTTCACCACCCGACAAGGGGCCAATCTTGGCGTCCCAGGCGGGCAGTCGCAGCGCGTCGGCAGCGATGTCCAGCAGGTGGTCAGTGTTTTCGCCGCCAGCGGCAGCGATGATGGCCTCCAGCTCGGCTTGCTCAGTGGCCAAGGCATCAAAGTCAGCATCGGGCTCAGCATAAGCCGCATAGACCTCGTCCAGCCGCTTTTGGGCCGCCAGTGCGCCACCAATGCCCTCCTCCACCGCTTGCCGAACCGTTTGTTCGGCATTCATTTGCGGCTCCTGCGGCAGATAGCCGATCTTGATGCCCGGCATGGGCACGGCTTCGCCTTCGATGTCCTTGTCTAGGCCAGCCATGATCTTCAGCAAAGTGGACTTTCCCGAACCGTTCAGGCCTAGAACGCCGATCTTGGCGCCCGGGAAAAACGACAGGGAGATGTCCTTCAGAATTTGTCGCTTCGGCGGCACGATCTTGCCGACGCGGTTCATGGTGAAGACGTATTGAGCCATGCTAGAGAGATCCAGACACAAGAAAAGGCCGTGATGCGTACCCGGAAAGGGGCCGCAAAACAGCGGAATCCAAAAGATGCACGCCAGGCCAAATGCCCAGCGCTAAACCCGCATTATCCCGGAGAAGGCGAAGCGGGCCTGGGATAAGTGCGCTCGACGCGTGGCACATCGCTCAGTGCTGAGGTTTCTGACAGCGGCATTTCGCCAGGGTCGGGACGCCCAGCTTGGTCCCAATGCTCCAAGACTCTTTGCAGGGCGACCAAGGGCAAAGGATGCGCCACCAAGTAGCCTTGAACCGCTCCGCAGCCCGCCAAACGCAACACTTCCAACTGGGCGGGCTCCTCGACCCCTTCCGCCACCGTCAGCATGCCGAGGGTGTTGGCCATGTCTACGATCGTTCGCACAATGGCGCGCGCATCATGGTGGGTCAGCAACTCACGCACAAAGGCGCGGTCGATCTTGAGCGTGTCAAAGGGAAAGCGGCGCAGATAAGCCAGCGACGAGTAACCGGTTCCGAAATCATCTAAGGCGATCTGCACACCCAGCGCTTTGAGCCCATGCAGATTGCTGAGCGCGGTGGCCGGGTCATCGACAAAAATCGATTCGGTGATCTCCACTTCCAAGAGTTTGGGGGTCAGACCAGAGCGCACCAAAGCACGCTCCACGTCACCCAGGAAGTGATCGCGCATCAACTGGACCGCAAGCCGACACGATTGACCGGAAATTGACAGCCCCGGCAGCGAGCGGCGCGCATGCATGCAGGCTTGCTCCAGCACCCAAGCTCCGATATCAGCGATCAAGCCTGTCTTCTCGGCCACCGGGATGAACTCCGAGGGCTGCAAGTCTCCCAGAGTCGGATGACGCCAGCGCAGCAGCGCTTCGGCCCCCAGTACTTCCCAGGTCGCCACGCTGACCCGTGGTTGCCAATGGAGCGAAAACTCGCCCCGCTTGAGTGCTTCGCGCAGGGCTTGCTCGATCGACAGAAGACGGCGATTGCGCTCACCTAACCAGGGCGCAAACACCTCGCACCGGGCACGCCCATGCTCCTTGGCTGCATACAGGGCGAGGTCCGCGTTACCTAAGATCTCGTCAATGGTCTGCCCATGGTCCGGGATCATGGCGATGCCCATGCTGGCCCCTATGGCCACGGTTCGCCCACGAATTTCGCCCGACTGATTCAGGGCATGCAGCAAGCGCTGTGACAGCACGGCCACTTCTTCGTCACTCCGCACATCATCCATCAGCACGGCGAACTCATCCCCCCCAAGCCGGGCCACGACATCACTGCGACGCATCACAGCTTGGAGCCGTTGTGCCACCAACTTGAGAACATCGTCACCCACCGAATGACCCAGCGAGTCATTGATCATCTTGAAGTTGTCGAGGTCAAGACATAACATCGCGCTGCGCCTTGGCGGTGTGCCGCGGGCCTCCAACGCTTGGGTCAAACACTCACGCAACTGCACCCGGTTCGCCAAGCCGGTCAAGGAGTCATAGTGGGCCAAGTAAGCCAATCGCTGATGCGTCAGGCGTTGCTGCGTCACATCGGAGATCACCCCACGCCAGCCGATGGTCAACCCGGACTCACTCACCAACGGCTTCGCCGTGATCGACCACCATCTCAAGGCATCACCAGCTCTGACTGCCAACAGCAAGTCTCGGAACGGCTTGTCCAAAAGCAGCGCTCTCTTTAGCGCACGCACGCCCTCCGATTGGGAGCCATCATGGCTGCGAAGCTTGAGCACACTCATCAAGCTTTGTGGCAACTCAACGCCTTCTGGTGTGCCCAACAACTGCGCGAGGCGCTTGGAGACATGCGTGAACACCCCGCGACGATCGATCTCCCACAACACATCTGTGGAGTGCTCTTCAAAGTCGCGCAGCAGCAAGGACACCATATGCCCTTGGCGCTCAGCCTCTCGCTCTGAAAGCAAGCCCGAATTGAATACCGACGCTGCAGACACCGAGGCCACCACAATCACCAAGGCATAAACCAGCAGCAAGGCTGTGAGCAGCAAATAAGTGGTTTCGCCCGTGCGTAGAAGCGCCACGACGCCACCCGAGGTGAGGGTGCAAACCCATGCCAAGCTGGCCTTTGGCACTGTGGCCAGGGCAAAGCCGCCCGCACACATCATGCCGCAACCCACCACCGCCAACACTAACTGCTGTTGAGGTTGAACCACAGGCAAATAGGCCAGCAAGGCCAACGCCCAAATCGCACCCAAGGCCCCTGCATTCCAAGCCACGCGATCAAAGGTTTCCTCCGAGACAGCCTCAACAGCTTTGCCACGGAACTGCCACCAGTTCCCCAGACCAGAAGTGCATACCGCGAACAGTGTCAACAACCACAGCAAGAGCCAACCCGGGTGAACGGCAGCATGAATCATCAACGCGAACAGAACGGCATTGAAGAAGTTGGCCGCCATCAGAAACGGCGTTAGGCGATTGACCACAAGCATATGGCGCGCGCGCAAATCAGACGTGCTGAGATCCGGCGGACGATGGGCAAAACCCAAACGCTCCAAAGCGTTGGAGAGCAAACGAAGTGGCGGCAAGACAAGGGCCAATGGTGGTCGCAGCAAAGTGTGCAGCGCCAGAATATACCGGGCCTGAGCGCTTTGGTATCGCATTCAACAGCGGATGACCAAAGAAGGGATTACCCTGCCCGGCGCGTACTGCGATTTGCTGACAGTCCGATACAAAGAAGGGAGACTACCTCCCTAAATTGAACGAGGGCAAGAGCCCCGGTGAGCGCCTTACTCCTGTACAAACACGCTATGTGAAAAGTAGCTTTTTGAGCGCGCGTCAACACCATGAAGCCGCATCAATAAGACCTCCCCAACCACCTAAAGAAATCCTTGCTATGACGATGATTGCTCGACGTTCCACACTCGCCACAGTGATCCTGCTGGCTTGCTGCATGGGTACTACGGTCAGGGCCGAACAGGCCTTGGTAGACGCTAGCCTGAGGGATGCTTCTTTGCGCTACGTCGAGTCGGAACTGCTGGTGCAGTTCAAGCCTGGCATGCATGCCGTGGCGCAGCGCGCGCTCACTGGCTTAGGCCTTCAAAGCGCCAAGGTATTGCGCAGTGCTGCTCGGGGTGCCGAGTCAGAACTCCACTTGGTGCGCCTGCCCTCTGGTGTGAAGGTCACGGCGGCGCTGCAGAAGCTGCGTGCGAATGGCGCTGTGAAGTTCGCCGAGCCGAACTGGATACTCTCCACGGCAGCAGCCCCAAATGACCCCTTCTATGCCGACGGCAGGCTCTGGGGTTACTACGGCAACACCTCCCCCATTCAGACGAACAAATTCGGCAGCCAAGCCGGTGAGAGTTATGACGCTGGCCGAAAGTGTGACGGCTCTGTGCTGGTGGGCATCATTGACGAAGGTGTGATGAACACCCACCCAGACACCCAGGCCAATGTGTGGGTCAATCCATTTGAGATTGCCGACAACGGTATCGACGACGACGGCAATGGCTACATCGACGATGTGAATGGCTGGGACTTCAAGAACAACGACAAGAGCACCTTTGACGGCACGACTGACGACCACGGCACCCATGTGTCGGGCACCATTGGCGCGGTGGCCAATAACGGGGTCGGTATCGCTGGCGTGTGCGACAAGGTCAAGATGATCAGCGCCAAGTTCCTTGAAGGCAGCGGGACCACTGAGGCCGCCATCCTGGCCATCGACTACATCACCGATCTGAAGACGCGCCACAATCTGAACATCGTCGCCACCAACAACTCATGGGGCGGAGGTGGGTTCTCCCAGGCGCTGAAAGACGCCATTGACCGCGCAGGCGCACAAGACATCCTGTTCATCGCAGCAGCCGGTAATGGCAACATCTTTGGGCGCGCCATCGACACCGATAAGCGACCGAGCTACCCTGCCTCCTACACCAGCGAGAACATCATCTCCGTGGCTGCGTTGAACGCCAGAGGCAAGAAAGCGGGCTTCTCAAACTTTGGCGCCACCAGCGTGGACATCGCTGCACCGGGTGTTGACATCTGGTCAGCTGTGCCGACGTCAACTGGCCCGGGCTACGCATCCTATGACGGCACATCGATGGCCACGCCTCACGTCACCGGCGCAGCAGCACTCTATGCGTCACTGCACCCCGGCTCAAGCGCAGCACAAATCAAGACAGCCATCCTGAACTCGGCTGTGCCGACAGCCTCGATGGCGGGCAAGTGCGTCACCGGTGGTCGCCTGAACGTCAGCGGCTTCTGACGCTGAAGGCACTAGGCCCCGGTCCCCGAAGAATGCTGTCGTGCCCGTCGGCCACGGACGATGCGCTTCAGTCTTTTTTGATTTCGTAGTACCCGGAAGGCAGCGCAGCCTGCGCCTGACCGGTTCATCAGTTCAACGGCTGCACCTCACCATCAACTGTCAGTAGAGGATACCCATGAATCGCACACTCTCGCGTCTTACCGTGATGGCCTCCACCCTGGCCGCCTGCGCACTCAGCAGCGTGGCCCACGCCAGCCCTCAGTTGGTGGATGCCAGCTTGGCCAGCAACGCCCACCGCTATCAGCCTTCTGAGCTGATTGTGCAGTTCAAGCCCGGCATGCGCCTCGACAACGTGCAACAGTCCATGCGTGGCCTGGGCCTGTCTTCCATCAAAACCCTGCGCAGCATGGCGCGTGGCGCGAAGTCTGAGTTGCACCTGGTGAAGCTGCCTGCAAACTTCAGTGTTCCAGAAGCGATCGAGTGGCTGCGTGCTAACGACGCCATTGAGTTCGCCGAACCCAACTGGATCGTCACCACCCAAGCCGCGCCCAAGGATACTTACTACACCAATGGCAGCCTGTGGGGCTACTACGGCGACACCTCGCCGACCCACCAAAACCAGTTCGGCAGCCAAGCTGGCGAAGCTTTTGATGCTGGCAAAAAGTGCAAGAAGGGTGTTGTTATTGGCGTGATCGATGAAGGCGTGATGAACACCCACCCGGACCTCAAGGCCAACATGTGGAAGAACCCTGTCGAGATCGCTAACAACGGCATTGACGACGACGGCAATGGCTATGTTGACGATGTTTTTGGCTGGGACTTCAAGAACAACGACAAGTCCACCTTTGACGGCACCACCGACGACCATGGCACTCACGTGGCAGGCACTATCGGTGCACGCGCCAATAAGCAAGGCATCATTGGCGTCTGCCCCACCGTCAAAATGGTGTCGGCGAAGTTCCTCGAAGGCTCTGGTACGACAGCGGCTGCCATTTTGTCGGTGGACTACATCACCGATCTGAAGATTCGCCATGACCTGAATCTGGTGGCCACCAACAATTCCTGGGGCGGCGGCGGCTTCTCTCAGGCTTTGAAAGACGCGATTGACCGGGCGGGTGAGGCTGACATTCTGTTCGTGGCGGCAGCAGGCAACAGCGGCTTGAACAGCGATGTGACGCCCAACTACCCCTCGGGCTATACCAGCGCCAACATCATCTCGGTCGCTTCGATCACGAGCACTGGCCTGCGTTCCAGCTTCTCGAACTACGGCGCTACCACGGTGGACATTGCAGCTCCCGGCTCCAGCATCTGGTCCACAGTGCCTACAGCCACGGGTGCAGGCTACGCCAACTACAGCGGTACCTCGATGGCCGCGCCTCACGTGACCGGCGGCGTTGCTTTTTACGCCTCACGCAACCCAGGCCAGACCGCAGCGCAAATCAAGGCAGCCATCATGTCTTCGGCCGTGCCAACAGCCTCTATGGCTGGCCGCTGCGTGACGGGCGGCCGCTTGGATGTGAGCGGCTTCTGATCGCCACCCCCCGCGCGAGCCTGTGAAGGCTCGCAGCACAATGGCAAAGGGCTGGGTTTTCCCAGCCCTTTTTCATGTCACTCAGACGGGCTGCTACACTACGGCCATCCGCGCGAGGTCCAGCCTTGACGACGCGGCCTGTCAGTCCTGACACCGGTGTTTGCCCGCAGCTTGCCTGTAGGACCACCGCCCTCCCCCACCGGGCCTCCGGCTGGTGCTGCATCAAGCGTGCAGGCAACGGTCCCGGCGAAGACTCCCACATTCCTCGATGACTTTCGATACTCTCGGCTTGGCCGAGCCCATCCTGCGCGCCGTGCGCGAACAGGGCTACACCGAACCTACCCCGATCCAAGCGCAGGCCATTCCGGCCGTGCTCAACGGCGGAGACCTCATGGGCGGCGCTCAAACCGGCACCGGCAAAACAGCAGGATTCACCCTGCCCTTGCTGCACCGTTTGGCCGCCCAAGGCCAGCAGCGCGACGCCAAAGGCAAGATCTGCATCCGCGCCTTGATCCTCACCCCAACGCGCGAACTGGCCGCCCAGGTCGAAGAAAGTGTGCGCACCTATGGCAAGTACCTGCCTCTGACCTCCATGGTGATGTTTGGCGGTGTGGGCATGCAGCCGCAGATCAACCAATTGCGCAAGGGGGTGGACATTCTGGTGGCCACGCCGGGCCGCCTCTTGGACCACCACGGCCAAGGCACCCTGGACCTGAGCCAGGTGCAGATTTTTGTGCTGGACGAAGCCGACCGCATGTTGGACATGGGCTTTGTGCATGACATCAAGAAGGTGCTGGCGGTGCTGCCCGCTCAGAAGCAAAGCCTGCTGTTCTCGGCCACCTTCAGCGACGACATCAAGGCCCTGGCCGACCGCTTGCTGAACCAGCCGCAGTTGATCGAAGTGGCACGCCGTAATGCCACCGCCGACACCATTGCGCAAAAGATCCACCCCGTGGGTCGGGAGCGCAAAAAAGAGCTGCTGGCTCACCTGATCCGCTCAGGCGATTGGCACCAAGTGCTGGTCTTCACGCGCATGAAGCATGGCGCCAACCGCTTGGCCGAGTTCCTGAACAAGGAAGAGCTGACCGCCATGGCCATTCACGGCAACAAGAGCCAAGGTGCCCGCACCAAGGCCTTGGCCGACTTCAAGAGCGGCGACCTGCGCGTGCTGGTGGCCACCGACATTGCGGCCCGTGGCATCGACATTGACCAGTTGCCGCACGTCGTTAACTTTGAGTTGCCCAATGTGCCGGAAGACTATGTCCACCGCATTGGCCGCACCGGCCGTGCCGGCGCACAAGGCGAAGCCGTCTCCTTGGTATGCGTGGACGAAAACCTGTTCTTGCGCGACATTGAAAAGCTGATCAAGCGCACCCTGCCGCGTGAACTGGTGCCAGGCTTTGAGCCGGATCCGAATGAGAAGGCCGAGCCGATTGTGTTGGGCCGCCGCATGACCATTGGCGTAGGCGCCGGTGGCGGCAGTGGTGGTGGTCAACGCCGCTCCAGCGGCGGCGGTGGCGGTGGCCGAGGTGGCTCCGCTGGTGGCCGTCCTCAGGGGGGCAGTGGTGGCCGCACGGGCGCTCCGGCTGGGCGTGCGCCAGCGGGCAGTGGTGCCCCTGCGGGTGCACGCGGCCCAGGCGGCGGCGGCGGTCAGCGCTCTGGCGCACCCCGCAGCGGCCAAGGCGGTGGCAACACCGGCGGGCGCAGCGGCAGCAACGGCGGCGGCTCGCGCCGTGGTGGTAGCGGCGGCGGCACGGGCGGTGGCCAAAGCCGCTAAAGCCTGCGCTGAGCGTGGTGGCCTCAAGAAAGCCAGCCTGAACGACAAGGGGAGCCTAGGCTCCCCTTTTGCATCAACGGCTCATCGGTCTCTCGATGTCGGCCTCTGGCCCTCACACGAACACGCCTTCGCGCAACCATTTGGTTGCCACCCACTTCTCGCCCTCCACCACTGGTGCACCGCCATGCAAAGTGCGCGTGGCCGGGTCGGGCCGGTCATAGCTGAAGAACACCGCATTGCCGCGCACTGGCGCAACTTCCAGGCCGACATCGGGGAAGGTGGTGGCCCCGCCCTTTTCGGGCGAATTGAGGTACATCACCAAGGTGCCCACGCGTTGGCCTCCGCGCGACAAGATGGTCTTGGCGCCCGGCTGAGCCGGGTCGAAATAGTCATAGTGCGGCTTGTATTCGGCACCGGGCCGATAACGCAGCACTTGCAGGCCTTCACCATGCGAGACCGGCCATCGCAGCAAAGCCTCGATACGCTTCTCGATGCGGGCACAAACCTCATGCTCGCCGCGCTCAAAAAACATGCCGTCGCTGGTGCGGGCCTCGTTGACCTCGCTGCCGCCTGTCTCGTTCACCACGGTCTCAGAGCGGGCCAAGCGCAGGTCGGCCAGGCGCTTCATCTCCAGGCACTCTTGCTCAGACAAGAAACTGCCAAACACCACGACGCGCGGCAATTGCAAGGTCAGCAAGACATCCACATGCCTGTCGTGGGCCCAGATGCGGCTGGGCGACCCGTCTAGCAAGGGGCCAGGCAGCGGCTTATCGCTAGTAGGCAATTGACCCACCGCCAACCCTTGTGCGGCCAAAGCACCTTGCTGCTGCTTGAGATGCTCGGCCAACGACTCTTCCATCGCTGCCACGGCCACATCCTCTTGCCAACCTCGATCCATCATCGCCTTGAGCACATCTTCCGGGCGGCACCCGGCCTGCGCTTGGGCAATGATCCAGGTCTTCAACTCGGGCGAAGCCTGCTGCTTCATCACCACAGGCCGCTGCTGTTGCGGCTTATGAGGAATGTGTCGTTTGCTCATGGCGGAGATTCTCGCAGAGGTCGTTGGCAGCCGACAGGGCGCGTCATCGGGTGGCCTACAAGGCCCTAAGCCCGCGCTGCGCGCCTGAACACCAGCCGGTCTGGGCCGCTCTGTTTGGGGCTGTAGGCATAGCCTTCGGCGTCAAAGTGCACCAAGTCCTGCGGCCGTTCCAGGCGCTGCTGGATGGCCCAGCGGGCCATCAGGCCCCGTGCCCGCTTGGCAAAAAAGCTGACGATCTTCCAGTCTCCGCCCTTGCCTTCCTCGAACACGCACTCCACCACGCGAGCCTTCAGGGCTTTGCGCTTCACAGCCTTGAAGTACTCCTGCGAGGCCAGGTTGATGATGACCGGCGCTTTGTCTTTGGCCTGCCGCCGGTTCAGGTAGGGGCTCAGCGTATCGGCCCAATAGGCGTACAGGTCGCTGCCTCGCTCGTTGGCCAGCCGCGTGCCCATCTCTAGGCGATAGGGTTGCAGCCTGTCCAAAGGCTTGAGCGCGCCGTACAAGCCCGAGAGGATGACCACATGCTGCTGCGCCCACTCCAGGTCTGGCAGCGACAAGCTCTGGGCCTGCAGTCCCTCATAAACATCACCATTGAAGGCCAGGGCCGCAGGCTTGCTGTTGTGGGGCGTGAAGCGGGTGGACCAAGCTCCGTAGCGGGCCACGTTCAACTGCGCCAGCGCGTCCGACAGGTCCATCAGCTTGGCAATCTGCAGCGGCGTTTGCGGGCGCAGCAGCTCTATCAGCGCTTTGGCTTCGGCCACAAACTCAGGGCGTGTGGCCAAGACTTCGACCTCAGCCGTCACAGGTGTTTCATAGTCCAGCGACTTGGCTGGCGAGAGCAAGAACAACATCGCAGCGTGCCTCAATCGTCAGTCTTCATCACCACCCACAGGCCGTGCCTGGTCTGGTGCCTGGCCCATGGCCGCCCGCCACGAGCGGTGTGGAATGTGGTTGCGCAAGCGGAACACCGCCCGCAGCAGCAAAGCGCCGTTGATCTCATGCCCAGCATCGTCAGCAATGTCGATGGTGGCGTCACCCTGCACTTCGGCCAAGTGCTGCATCGCGTCTCGGGCATGCTGCACGTCGATGACCGGGTCCAGCCCGCCATGGAAGAAATGCAGCGTGGTCTGCTTGGGTGCGGCCTCGGGCAAGGTGGCATAGCGCCCGGCAAAGGCCAGCACCCGGCCGACCAAGCCGTCATAGCGCTGTGCCAGCTCCAAGGCCAAGATGGCGCCTTGTGAGAAGCCCACCAAGCAGGTGGCTTGCGGCCCTAGACCCACCGCCTGCTGTGCAGCCTGCACAGCAGCCTGCAGCGTGGGCAGCACGGGCTCCAGGCGCGCTGCCCGCGTGGCGTCGGTCTGCCCCTGGATCGAGAACCATTGGCGCGCCCCACCCACCTGGGTCGCTGGCAGGCCGTCAAAGGGCTCAAAGCCGTCAAAGGCCAGCACAGCGGCCTGGGGGAACTCGCGGCGCAAATGCTCGGCCAGCGGGCCCATATCCGCTGCATTGGCGCCCACGCCATGCAGCAGCACAAACAGTTGCTCAGGCTGGCCGTTCTCAGGCACCCAGCGCAGGGTTTGGATGGAGGTACTCATGGCGGAGGATTGTCGCCCGTGTCGGGCGGACTTGCCGCGCTCAGGGCTTGCTCAAGCCGAACAAACGCTGGGCATTGCGCCAAGCCACCTGCTCGGCCACCTCACGCGGTAAGCCTCCTATTGCTCCGGCCCACTGAAGTCTTAACCCGCAGCGTAGCGAACGCGCCGGTCTTGAAAGTAGCTCATCACACGCTCGGGCGTCTGCTCCAGCATCATCATGTGCTCATTCGCCGCCTCACGTAACTTGGCTTTTGTGCGGACTGGAACGCGCTTGCCCATCTCTTGTTTCAGGTCCGCATTCAGCCTCTCTTCCGGGTTGAGTTGCGGGCTATAGCTGGGCAGGTAAAACAGCTCGATCTGCTCACTGTGTTCTGCCACCCAAGCCTTCACCAATTTGCTGTGATGAACCCGCAAATTGTCCAGAATCAGGAAGACCTTTCGGCCCGCGTCTTTGACCAAGGCTTGTAAAAATTCAATGAGCTTTTCAGCATCGAACGCTTCTTCAATGATCATCCAGCGTGCCTTGCCCTGGTTGGTCACCGTGGCGATCATCGACAGCTTCTGGCGCGTGCCGCCAATGGCCATGGCTACCGGCGTTTTGCCCATCGGCGCGAAGCTTCTGCCACGCACGTCCGTGTTGACCAAGGCGGTCTCGTCACCCCAGTGAATCTCGGCCCCTTCGGCCTTTGCGCGCTGCTCGATGGCGGGGTATTCACCCTCTAGCCAGGCTTGCACCGCAGCGGGACTTTGCTCGTACGCACGCTTGATCGGCTTTTGCGGCGTGAAGCCCCAGCGCGCCAGAGTATTTACCCACGCTGCGCACCTGCAATTGGATGCCAAATTCTTGTTCAATGAGTTGGCCCACCGCCGCCCGACTCCACAGACTGAAGTCCATTTTGAGCTGCTCGGGCCGCTGGTCAATGATCATGCGCTGCACGCTCTTTTCCTGCGCCTCGCTGAGCACCCGCCCATCGCCCCGATTGCGCCCTCGCAAGCCCGGCCGCACTGCCGCCCAACCCCCTGCTTCAAACAGGTCAATCGCGCTGCGAACCGTCGGGTAGCTTCAGCCCCGTCATGCCCACAATCTGCATGACCTTGATACCTTTTTTGTGACAACCTCACGACTTGCTTGCGTCTCTCGTGTAATTGCTCCAACGTTTGAAATCTTGCGTCTTCTTTTTCCATCCCAATCACTTGGGGGCGGATTCATGAATTTCAAGCTTTATCGGGCCGAATCTATAACCAAACTCGGTAAGCCTTCATCAGCGCCTCATAGTGCTGCCAGCGCTGCACCACCCAGGTGTCTGAGCCCACCAAAAAACGGTCGGGGTGTTTCATCAGCAGCGCCGCCCAAGCCGGACAGAGCTGGCCGTCATCACACACCAAGCCGGGCCGGTAGGACAACTCGCCCCGCAAGCCGGGGTAGCGGCCGAGCAAGGCCGCCACGCGCTCGGGCGAGGTACCGCCAATGCCGGTGTGCGCCCAAATCAGGGAGAGCTTTTGACCTTGGCTGGGCGTGGCCGCCATCAACAGGTCAATGGCCACATCGTCCACATGGGCCAGCACCGTGAGGCCTTTGTCCTCAGCCAGCGCCATCAAGGCGCGCGCGGTCGGCCCCCGGGCATTTGCACTGTCATAGAGGTGGAACTCCCCAATGCCGCGATACGGCCCCGCTGCAGTGCCTTGGGCCAACTCGGCCTGCACCATCTGGACAATGCTCTCGTCATGGTGCCAGGTGTCGTAATCCGCCCGGTTGCGGTAGAGCCGAATGAAGGGCACGACCTGAACTTGCGTCTGCTTGAGCAGCGGGCTGGCCGCCAACTCTTTAGTGCCGTCGTTGGGCCGAGAATTTGAAAGCGCTGCGCGCACCCCGCTGCGCTGCAAGCGCCCCAGCACATCGGCCGGTGGGTGAGGCCCGCTGCGCCCGTCCCAGGCCTCCTCGTTGTAGTGGAGATGGGCGTCAAACAAGGGGCCGTCGTAGTCAGCTGCCACTGCGGCGGCCCCGCACAGCGCCAGCAACAGCCCCAAACCCATTGAAAGCAAGTAAGTCATGCCCAAGTATGGCGCCACGGCTACTCAGGGCTCCAGCGTGGTTTTCCAGAAGCGCCGGAGCGCCTCAAAGGTCTGCGCCTG
>JAXHNT010000101.1:0-21421 GCA_034520165.1 Ideonella sp. | reverse complement strand
TATGCTTCGTTCAGACGTTCATGGTAACCTTGCTCCCCACACCACCGCCTCCTGGGTCAGGGTGTCGGCTTGCCAGGTACGATCCGCGCTTTGGGCATATAAATTGCAGCCAATGCGACAGGTTGTGATCAGCACAGTCTGTATCAGGCAGCATGGACAAACCAGAGAGCGCCGGCCAAGCGTGCCAACTGCAAACCTAAGTTCTTGACCACGACTTTAGCAGTTTACCCAAGACCTGACTCACATGCAATGCCACGCGCTGCAACGCCAGCGCCACCACGATAGAGCCGTCGCCTCAAGGCGCCACGGCCACCATGCTCAACAACCCGCCCTGCCCATGCAGAAGAAGACCGAGTGTCTTCGCCAACGGTAGTACACCGTCTCGGTAGGCGGCTTCCACGTCTTGCCGGCGCATGACCTCGACCAAGTCCAGACGGCACGGCGACGATCGATCATCACAGTTCAACACCACCACTTGGGTCACCGCCGTGGTAGTGGCGATGGATGGAAGGCGTTGCCCCGGCCTGTTGCGCTGGCGGTGTGGCCGCGGCCTGCAAGGAAGTCACTTCGGCGCGCACACGACGTCCATGCCCACGCCGCGCCCGGCGGCTCATCCACCTCTTCGGAGGTGGTAAAGCCAGGCGGAAGATCGCTTGCCCGCCAATTCAGCTTCGGTCGGCAGCGTCGGCGAGTTCACCCGTGCGGCGGGCGCGCCGGCAATCCTCACCAGGGTCAAACCCGCACCGTCGTCTCGCACTTCGATCTGAACCTCATTGCCCGCTTGACGCAAGCGTAGGTCGATCGTACCTACTGGGTCTTTGCCAGTAGCCTCTCTCAACGACGCTGGCTCAATGCCATCACCACAACGTGCATTGAAGCAGGTCACTCAAAGGCGGGTGCCATACGGTCCCCAACGTCACGGTCGACTTCCGTGGTTGCCTCGACATCAGTTCAGGCGCACCTGCTTGCCAGTTTCCTTTGCCGCTTGTCGCACGACGCGATAGAGCCGCTCGGAGAGCGTGTCGAACTCCACCATGCGTGCACGCAGCAGGTCGTCTTGCAGGTCGCTTGCCAAACGCGCCTGTTGCGCCAGCTGGTCTTCTGCCACCTGAATAGATTGCTGCGAAGTACGCTTGCACCGGCAATGACCCGCTCGTTGACCGACCCCCGCCCCGTATGCGCAACGCGCGGTCAAGCTCTTGGACCCGCGTGAAGCGGTCCATCTCTAGCGGGTCAAAGGTCTGCTGTGCAGCACGGGCGGCTTCCATGCGCGAGGCCATTTGGGTCTCGGCTTGGATCTCCAAATCCCGCAACTGACGACGCAAGCGATCTAAGTTCTCGGTCAGTTCCTTGAGGCCCTGCCGCATTTGGCCCAATTCGCTGTCAATGCGGGCACGCGCTGCGCTGACTTCGCCCGCATGGCTCACCATGCGGTCTAACAACTGCACTCTGACGCGCACTGTGCCCACAGCGGCCGCAGGCTCTGCCCTCTGACCGGCCGCGGCGTCTGGGCTACGCAAAGCCTCCTCACCCAAGAAGCGGCTCCAATCTGGTGCGGCCTGCGCAGTCGTCAGCATCGGTGCGACAGCAGCTGCGGCTGCGGCTGCGGCTGAGACGGGTTTGGCTAACTCATCCATGTCCACCGCAGTCGACACAGGCGAAGATGCAGCCAACTCAGGCTCGGCTTGCACAGATGGCGGCACAGACAAAGCTGCAGGTGCACGCCCAGCCAGAGTCTGGAAATGCTCGTCCAGACGATCTACGCCCAATGCAAGCGCAGAAAGACCTTCAGCGGGAGCGGGCGGGTGCACCAACACCTGCTCAAAAGCGGACTCCAAACGGTGCGCCAACTCACCCAGAGCCATCGCACCCGCTAAGCGGGCGCCACCCTTGAAGGTGTGCAAGGCCCGCATAGCAGCCAAAGGCGCACCACGCTCTGCAGGCGCGGCTTCCCAATGGCGCAACTCTTGCGCCAGCACCGGCAGAAGTTCTTCTGCCTCTTCGGCAAACACTGGCCACAATACAGGATCGAGGTCGTCCAGGGATTCGAGAGCATCACTGAGCGAAGCCAAACCACTGGACTCATCGAGAGTCGCCACGGACTCCGGTGGGTGTGATGCCAGCTCCTTGGGCTCATCCGTGAGTACGGCGTAGCGCATCTCGCCCAGCGCAATCGTCGGGGCCACAAGTGCTGCAGCGTGCGAAGCTGCTACGTGAGAGAGCCTAGCCTCGTGGGCCTCGTGATCATCGAGGCGCTGTAACAACTCGGGCGACGCCGCACGCAAAAATCCGGCCGCAAACTGATGCAATAAGCGGCGGATCTCATCGCCGACGTCCACGAACAACTGGGCCTCTAGCTCGCTGCCTCGCCCCCGCGTGCGCGATCGCTGCAGCGCGTGCTCTAGACGCCGAGCCAAGGCAGACGAGGTCGCTGTAGCCCACGGTGGCGGAGTTGCCTGCCAAGGAGTGCGCCAGAGCTTCGGAGGACTCACCCACAGGCTGGTGATGCTCCAAAGACCACTCAGCCAACTCTACACCCAGCCTGCGAGACTGTTCATCCGCCTCGTTCAAAAACACATTGAACAAGCCAATCGGCACTCGAAGATGACCCACCACCTTGAACCGGTCTGCATCGTCTTGGGGGAGCGCGGGCTCGGACGCCGGCGACTCGACCAAGCTCAGCACGGGCGGCACATGCACCACGGGCTCTGAACGCACTGCTGTCTGCGGCGCTTCATCCGACTCGATCGCGGGGACAGACAGCGCCGATTCGGAGAGGTCCAACTCGAGATCAACCCCCGATTGCTCGGACTCCAGGGCAGCTCCGAGGTCGGTGCCAGGCGCTGGCGCCAGCTCATCTGGCTCCAAGGCGCCAGGCTGCGTGTCTGCCGCAACGGTCAGGCCCGACAAGGCTGTCGGGGCCGGTGCAGGCGGAGCGTCGGTGTGACTGAGGTCGAGGTCTAGATCCAGCAGCGACGAGGGCAGAACCATTGGCGTCGGGCCTGCTGGCGGGGGACCCACATCCAACTCCGCATAGTGGGTCATCTCGTGTTCAACGACTTCTTGGTCGATAGAACTGGTGAGGACCGGCGGCTGCGGGGCCGCACGTGCTTCGTCAGACACTTGCCCAGCGGTATCGCGCAAGAGCTGCGCCTCTGCAATCAGGTCAGAAGCGTCCCAGGAAGACTGAGGCGACTGCGCAATCGCATCGACCCAGGCAGAGAGATCGTCCACCGCACGCCCTGAAAACTCGCGCATCACGGCATCGGCCTCAATCACCGCCTCAGCCAAGCGTGCGTTGAGCAGTTGCTCATAGGCCCAGGCCGCCGTTCCGACATCGACCAGCCCCACCATGCGGGCGCTGCCCTTGAGGGTGTGGAAGGTACGGCGCAAAGAGGTCATGGCACCTAGATCGCGAGGCTGACCCGACAAGGTCTGCAATGATTCGCGCGCCAACGCCAGCACTTCGCGGGCTTCTTCCATGAAGACCTCGCGCATGTCGGCATCGCCCAAGGGGGCTGCTTGCGCAGCGCTGGCAGGCCCGATGTTCTGCGGGGTGGCGATCTGGCCAATAGCCTCAGCAATCGAAGCTCTGGCTGCCTCTTTACCAGCGCCCTCATTGGCATCGGCAAGCGCTTCATGAGCACGGGTGACCGCTTGGGCCAAAGCCGGTGCGTCGGCGGCCATGGCTTGCTGAGCCACGCCTTCCAGTGAGCGCGCCAAGTCGTCATGCGTGGTTTGGCCCCAGAGGGCTTCTTCCGCCACCGAGGCCAAGCTGGCCTGCAGTGTCGGGTCCAGAGCACCAGAGGCCACAGGGGTGGCCACCGTGGCACGACCCATCAAGGCAGTGAAACTGCCAGTGTCAGCATCAAAGCGGAACAGCGACTTGGCCAATGCGGCTGCACGGCCAGCATGTCGATCAGGAACGACAGGCCACCCAGGTTGTTGGCCAAACGGGCGTCGATGGTGGCTTGGTGCTCCGGCGAGGCTGCAATCCGGTCAACGTCCTCGCGCATGCGCTGGACAGCTTGGGCGGCATGCTCTAAGCCTAACACTGACAGCACGCCACGCATGGAAGCCAACTGACCAGGGACCATGAACAGTGGGTCGCGGTCCTGCGGTTGCCGATGGAATCGATCCAGTTGCTGCTCCACCTCCGCCAAGGAAGCTCGCAATTCCTGAACCACACTCCCCATGGTCTGGCGGTCCGAGACTTCTCGATAGAGTGACTCCATCCACGGCTCAATGGACGGGGGCTCCTTTCCCGATGCCACTTGATCGAGGCGCGCAGCCAAACGTTGAACGCGCTGACCCAAGGCCGGCTGATCCAAGTCCATCTCGTCCAGCGACGAGTCGATGCATAACAGAGCAGTAGCCACTTCCATGGCCACCTCCGGACGCGGTCCGCCATGCGGTCGGCCGGGTGCTGAAACAGCGGCACGAAGAGCGCGAGCCAACTGTTCGCCGTCGGGGTAGAGCTGACGGACGGACTCAGCGACCAGGGCCGCTTGCTCTTGGACCTGACCCGCGGAGCTGGCATCTCCGGAAGACAGCGCCGACCAAGACTCACGGAAAGCGGCCACCCGCCGCTTGGCTAGCGGCAAGAGGGCAGGATCAAAGCGCCCAAGCGGGCTTGAGGCATAGTCCAAACTGGACAGTTCGGGCAAGGACAAGGCGCGTCGCACCTGGTCGAGACGAGGCGTTTGCTCGGGGCCTTCTGGCGTAGCGCGGGCGCAGAAGAAGCGCAGGTCCTGGATCAGCGTGTCAGGTGTGTCGGTCACACCGCGCTCAGAGGCCCGCAGTTGGGCCAAAAGTCGCGAGGCCATACGGCGGCTGAAATCGTCGGGTGCCAAGCGCCCAGACGCTTGGGCCTCAAAAAAGGCTGACGCCAAATGCCAGAGCTCGGCGAGTCTGCCTCCGGTAGCTGCAGCCAAACTGGCACACACATCACTCATACGCCGCAGGGGCGCCGTTCCGTGACGGCCCTTGAGGCTCGCCAGCAGTTCTCGCTCCATGATGGCTCGCGCATCCACACCCGCGCTCAACGGCGTGGCGGTGGGCGCCAAGGGGCTTGCGTCGGTCTTGTTGACGACGACACTGCACAGGTCAGCCGGATGGGCACGCTGCACGCCCGCCAGCACCATCACTTGCTGATAGGCCGGGAAGAGCGCCAAGGGTGAGATGTCCTGCCCCGCCAACTGGCGGCGCAAATAGTCCATCACCACATAGCCCGCACGCTCCAACGTCGCCAGTGCGTCAGTGTCGAAACTCTGGGCGGCTTGGGCCAAACGTTGCACAGCCAACTCATAGCCATGCACAAACCTGGCCACCGCAGGCAGGCCGATCATCTCAAGCGCACCCACCACTTGGTGCAACTGCACCCGGGCTTGCAACATCAAGGGGGCTTGCCCGTCAGCGCCAGGGTTCAAGCTGGCCGCACGGCTGGTGGATTCGCGCAAAGCGCGACGCAAGGTTTTTTGAGCCCCTTCCAGGGTGCGCCGAAGTTCATCATGCACCCAAGCCAAGGCACTCAGGTCGCCAACAGGCGCCGACGCTCGACCATCAGTGATGGCGGCATCAGGTTTGGTGTGATCCAGGGACATTCAAAACCATCCGCGCGTTCAAGCGATCTTGAAACGATCAACCGAGCGACGCAATTCGTCGGCGGTACGGGCCAATTCATGCACCATCTGGGCGGTAGATCGGGTGCCATCACCGGTTTGTTCAGTGACCTGCGACAGCGTGCAAAGGTTAACCGCCACCACGTTAGCAGACTCAGCCTCTCGGCGAGCTTCGCTGGAAATTTGGTCGATCAGCTCAGACAGTCGCCGTGTCACGCGGTCAATGTCGCCCAGCGCACTGCCGGCCGCATCGCTCAGCTTGGCGTTCTGCACCACCCCTTGCGTAGATTGCTCCATGGCCGCCACTGCGTCTTGGGTGTCAGTCTGAATGGTCTTGACCAGCGCTGCAATCTGTCGGGTCGCGTCGCCGGAGCGCTCGGCCAGACGCTGCACTTCTTCGGCCACCACCGAGAAACCTCGGCCGGCTTCCCCCGCTGAGGCCGCTTGAATCGCTGCATTCAGCGCCAGCACGTTGGTCTGCTCGGTAATGTCGGAAATCAGCTCGGTGATTTCGCCAATCTCTTGCGAGGACTCGCCCAAGCGTTTGATCCGTTTAGCGGTCTCTTGAATGTTCTCGCGCAACTGGTTCATGCCATCGATGGTATCGCTCACGGCCTTACGACCGGTGTCGGACACTGCCAAGGATTGCCGCGCCACCTGCGCTGTTTGTTGGGCCTGGGCCGACACCTCGTTGATTCGCGAGGCCATCTTCAGCACCGACTCACCCGTTTCCAAAATCTCGCGCAATTGCTCGGAAGAGGCCGCCAGGAGCTCCGTCGAGGTCGCTTCCACCTGCGTGGTGGTGTCCGTCACTCGGCTCACAGCCACTTGCACCTGAGCGACCAAGCTGCCAGGCTGCGCTCTTTCCGCCGGTGGCGTTCAGCCTAGTCAGCAAAATCTTGCCTGTGCGATGTCTTCTGATCACCGTGGCTTCCTGGGTCAAGTCACCCTCACCGACCGCCTGCAACTCGTTCATCAGCCGCAAGATCGCCGCCTGATTGGCGTCGTACACGCGTTTGGCATCTCGTTCATTGGCCTCGGCTCGGCTGGCCAGTTCCTCAGCTTGCCGTGCACGCAGCGCCTGATTGAAGACACTGGACGCAGCAAGGCCAGCCCTTCCGTGAGAGCCTTGCGGCCGCAGCCAGCAGCAACGCCCCGCCTCGCAACACACCTGCAGACCACTGGCCGAGTGACAGACAAGGCGCGCGCGCATTGCAGCTCACCCTGAACTTGCTCTAAGCCCTTGCGCAAAGGTTCGGAGTCTTGAACGATGCCCGATTGAGCCTCACGCGCAGCAGCCAAGCCTTGCAGGCTACCCAAGATGGTGCTGGCTTGCTTGCGGGTCTGCTCATACAGGGTCGAGAGCTGCTCCAGCCGCTCGCGAGTGGCGGGATCCCGAGTGCCAGGGAGGCGCAAATCAGCATTGCCCTTGAGCAATCCATCGGTGATCTCACGGAAGGTATTCAAATCTTTGCCCAACAAGAAGACCGCTTCGGGGCTGACCCCTTCCAGTGTCAAGAACTCGTTGGCGCTCTTACCGATACGCTGGGTCAGCATCACCAACTGACCCACGGCAGACAACTCCGCTGCGGAGGCTCCACTTTGCAGCTTCAGTGAGGACACCGTCTCAGCCACTTCGAGCAAATCGGCGGATTGACGATTGATTTGCCGCAGGGCTTGACCCACGTTGGTCAAGGTTTCTTGTTGCCCAAGGACGTCGGCAGAGCGCTTCTCGGCACGCTCCATCATGGGAAGCAAGGCCGTGAGCGACTCGCGCGCACTGCCCGCCACGGAGACGATGCCGTCACCACCGACATCCAAGCCCCGAATGTTGCGCACCAACACCGTACTACTGTCTTTGACTTCAGGAAACGCCACCGCGTCACCCACCAAGGCCTGAGACACTGACTTGGCCAAGCGCTGGGATTGCATCAAAGCCTGGCCTGTGGCGGTCAACTGCCCCGCCTGTTGGCTGCTGACTGAAAGCGCAAGCGCACCGATGGTGACCACACCTGCCACCCCCACCCCCACCAAGCCAAACATCACTCGCTGATGCTGAGCCACCGTGCGACGCCCCAGC
The DNA here is from genome assembly GCA_034520165.1 of Ideonella sp. Classification (GTDB taxonomy): domain Bacteria; phylum Pseudomonadota; class Gammaproteobacteria; order Burkholderiales; family Burkholderiaceae_C; genus Ideonella. The sequence continues at coordinate 13,720 of JAXHNT010000101.1, read as the reverse complement.
AGTGGCAGCGTGACACTGTCGTCTACCGCCGCCTCGGCTGCCGCAGTAGCAGCCACCGCCGGCTTAGGGGTGGCTGCGTCCAGCTCTTCATCAGTGACGAAGCGCGACACGATCATGTCGCTTTCGACCAAGACAGAGTCATCCTGCTCTGTGGCATGCCCCAAGCGCTCGTCAATCTGGCTGAGCAAAAGGTCGACCTCTGGGTCGGAGCCGTCCGGCTTCAGAGCGGCAGCTTGCGCCGACGTGCCTTTGGCACTGGACTGCCCTTGGGGACGCTGGGCGCCACGGAAACGATCAATCAGACTCATGTCATCCTCTTACTGCTTTATCGCGGACGATTGGGGGCGGCGGCCCACATCGAGAAAGGCCGGATCGCAGGCCATCTGGGCCAAGTCCAAGGCCTGCCACAAACGTCCTTGTGCATCTCGCCATGCAGCCGACACAAAACCAGGGCGTGGCGCATCACTATGCTCCACCACCATGTGCTCAGGATCGCGCAAGCCGACGAGGCGATCCACCCGCAGCGCAGCGTTCAGGTTCAAAGAGGCATTCAGGGCCACCAACTGGCCTTGGGTCGGGCTGGTGCTCCGGCCTCCCTCTTGTAAACCCAAGAACAGGGGCAGATCAACAACGGCGTACAACTCGCCACGCAGATTCGCAACGCCCGCCAACCAAGGCTTGGCGTGCGGCACCAAGGCAATGCGGCCCATGGGGTGAATCTCGCCCGCTTGTGCCAGTGGCATCAGCAAGCCACTGCCGGCACATTCGACAGCCAACCAACCCACTTGACGCGGTTGCTCGCGAGCCTCTCTCAGCCGGTTGGCCAATCGAACTTGCAAATCCCTGAGGGCTTCCTTATTGGCCATGGTGTGTGGTGACCTTGCTCAGAGTTCCGCCTCAGCCCAAAGCATTGATCTTGGGCACCAAATCCTCAGCCTTCACGGGCTTGACCACGTAGTCTCTGGCACCCTGTCGCAATCCCCAGACCCTGTCTGTCTCTTGAGACTTGCTGGTACACATGATCACCGGCACATCGGCATAGCGTAGGTCGCGGGTGATGGTGCGTGTGAGCTGGAAACCGTTCTTGCCCGGCATCACTACATCCATCAAGATCAGGTCCGGCTTCGCCTCCGACAGCAGGCGCATCGCCTCATCGCCTGTTTCTGCCGTCCGAACGGCATAGCCGTGTTGCGTCAGCAGGCCGCTGAGGTAATGCAATTCAGTCTTGGAGTCGTCAACCAGCAAAATGTTGCGAATGGTCATGGCTAGATCCTTGGAGATACCCGGGGTATCAAGAAACACTGGCAATCAAACAAGCCCTCAGGCCCTGGCGTTAAGCCGTCACCGCACCAAACTGAGCCACTACGCGCAGCAGCTGCTCTTTGGTAAAGGGCTTGGTGAGGTAGTCCTCTGAACCCACCATACGGCCACGTGCCTTATCAAACACGCCATCTTTAGAAGACAACATGATGACGGGCACTTGTGCGAACCGGGGGTTGCGCTTGATGATGGCGCAGGTTTGATAACCATCCAGCCGGGGCATCAGGATGTCGCAGAAAATCAGTTGCGGCTGATGATCATTGACCTTGGCCAATGCATCAAAGCCGTCGTCCGCCAAGATCACCTCATGGCCGGATTGGCGCAGGAAGATCTCAGCACTGCGGCGGATGGTGTTGCTGTCATCGATCACCAGCACCCGAATTGGGGACGAGAGATCCGAAGGATGGGGTTCAGTCACTTCAACCTTCCCAACGGTGGCGGTGCATCGTGTTTGTTTTAATGGGGTTTGAAAGCAGGCCTGGGGCTAGATTTCAACCATTTCGAAGTCTTCCTTGCGGGCGCCGCACTCAGGGCAGGTCCAGTTCATGGACACATCCGCCCAAGCGGTACCCGCCGCAATGCCATGCTCCGGGTCTCCCGCAGCCTCATCGTAGATCCATCCACAAATCAGGCACATCCAGGTTCGAGATTCGCTCACGGTCGCTTTCACCAGGTCACTACAATCGTCGTTGATTGTAGCCACGCCCCAGGGCGCACTGCCAAGGGTTTATAGGAACAGATGCCACAAACTACGCATGCTTAGCCCGTGACGGCCGGCTCTTTGCCTCGACTCGACGACCCCTTCCTCCAACCGGCCCCTTTTTCATGACCACCGCCCCCATCCCCAGCGCCGATAGCGCCCAGGATCTGATCCAGGATCAAGCCCCACCCGCCTGCGTGATGAGCTTCAATGCGAGCGACCCTTCTGGCGCCAGTGGCCTGAGTGGCGATATCTCCACCATCTCGGCGATGGGCGCCCACCCTCTGCCGGTCGTCACCAGTGTCTTGATGCGTGACACCGCCGAGGTGTTTGATCAGCATGTCATTGACGCCGATGCCATCGTCGAGCAGGCCCGCAGCGTGCTGGAGGACGTGACAGCCTCGGGCTTCAAGGTCGGTTTTTTAGGTTCTGCCGAAAACGTCAGTGCGGTGGCCGAGGTGCTGTCGGACTATGCCGAGCTGCCGCTGGTGTCTTACCTGCCCAACCTCTCCTGGATGGAAGAGGACGAGCAGCAGAGCTATTTGGATGCCTTTCGCGAGTTGATCCTGCCCGCCAGCGCCGTGCTGGTCGGCAACCACAAAACCTTGACCGACTTTCTGCTGCCCGATTGGGACGCTGACCGCCCCGCCTCGCCCCGCGAGTTGGCGGTGGCGGCTGCCGAACACGGCGCTCCTTTCGTGCTGGTGACGGGCGTGATGCTGCCCAACAAATCGGTCAACAAGGGCCAGAACCAGTTCATCGACAACGTGCTGGCCTCCGCCCAAGGTGCTTTGACGGGTGAGAAGTTTGAGCTGTTCGAGGTCAGCTTCATTGGCGCAGGCGACACTTTGTCGTCCGCCCTGGCCTCGCTGTTGGCGGTGGGCAGCGAGTTGCAAGCCGCCGTGGGCGAAGCCCTGCAGTTCTTGGACCAGAGCTTAGACGCCGGTTTCAGGCCCGGCATGGGCAATGTGGTGCCCGATCGCTTTTTCTGGGCCCTGCCCCCGGAGGACGAAGAGCTGATGCTCGGCCCCGATGGCCTGCCCATTGCCGATGACGATGCCGCCCCTGAAGGCGGTGAACTTGCCAATCTTCCCCCTGGAGGCCCTCGCCGTGTCCACTAATGTGCAGTTGTTTGAGCGGGCACAGCAGTCCATCCCCGGTGGCGTGAATTCGCCCGTTCGCGCTTTCCGTGCCGTCGGCGGCACCCCCCGCTTTATCGCGCGGGCCGAGGGCCCCTATATGTGGGACGCTGAAGGTCAGCGCTATATCGATTACATCGGGTCCTGGGGACCCATGATCCTGGGCCACGGTCACCCTGCGGTGCTTGACGCCGTGTTGGCGGCCGCCCGCGAAGGCTTTAGCTTTGGCGCCCCCACCGAGCGCGAGGTCGAACTGGCGGAGGCCATCATCGCCCAAGTGCCCAGCATCGAGCAGGTGCGCTTGGTCAGCTCAGGCACCGAGGCCGGCATGACGGCCATCCGCCTGGCCCGTGGTGCCACCGGCCGCAGCAAGATCATCAAGTTTGAAGGCTGCTATCACGGCCATGCCGATGCGCTCTTGGTCAAGGCTGGTTCAGGTTTGGCCACCTTCGGCCACCCCACCAGCGCAGGCGTGCCGCCTGAGGTCGTACAGCACACTTTGGTTCTGGAATACAACAACATCGAGCAAATCGAAGCCGCTTTCCAATCCCAAGGCGCCGAAATCGCTTGCGTGATGATCGAGCCCATCGCGGGCAATATGAATTTTGTGCGGGCCAGCGTGCCCCGCTGTCGAAGGCGCATCCGCAGAGCTGGGCGATCAGTACGGCGCCCTGTTTAGGTATTCGACGAGGTGATGACCGGCTTCCGTGTCGCCCTGGGCTCGGCCCAGAGCGTCTACGCACGCGCCCTGCCCGGCTTTGCGCCAGACATCTCGGTGTTCGGCAAGGTCATCGGCGGCGGCATGCCGCTGGCCGCCTTTGGCAGCTCGCGCAAGATCATGCAAAACCTGGCGCCGCTGGGCGGCGTCTACCAAGCCGGCACTTTGTCTGGCAACCCCGTGGCCACGGCCTGTGGCCTTGCCACGCTGCGCGAAATCACCCAACCCGGCTTTTTTGAGGCGCTGTCCACCAAGACCTACACCCTGCGTCAAGGCTTGGACGCTGCGGCCAAAGAGGCGGGTGTGGCCTGGAGCAGCGATCATGAGGGAGGCATGTTCGGCTTCTTCTTCGCCGACAGCCTGCCGCAGAACTACGCCACCGTGATGGCCACCGACAAAGAGCGCTTCAATCGCTTCTTCCACGCCATGCTGGATCGCGGGGTGTACTTGGCCCCGGCCTTGTATGAAGCAGGCTTTGTCTCGGCCGCCCACAGCGACGCAGACATTGCAGCCACCCTGGCCGCTGCGCGCGAGTCTTTTGCCAGCCTGTGAGCACCATGTCTGACATCAAGCTGGTCGATTTCCAAGGCCAACCCGCGCTGCGCCTGCGCGCGCCCGACGGCTCCACGGCCATCGTGCTGCTGCACGGTGGGCACCTGGTGTCTTGGGTGCCTTTGGGGCAAGGTGAGCAACTCTATCTTTCACCGACCACCCGCTATGGCGCCGGGGCCTCGGTGCGGGGTGGCATGCCGGTGATCTTTCCGCAGTTCAACACCCGCGGCCCGCTGCCCCGCCATGGCCTGGTGCGCACCCGGGGCTGGCAAGCGGTGGAGTCCGTGGTGCGGGGTGGCCACGCCTTGGGCGTGCTGCGCTTTGACAGCAATGCAGAGACCCTGGCGATCTGGCCGCAAGCCTTTTCTCTAGAGCTGACCTTCTCCCTGGCGGGCAATTCGATTGAGATCGAGATGGCGGTCACCAATACCGGTGAAACGCCGCTGGACTTCACGGCCGCCCTGCACACCTATCTGCGCTGCAATGATGTGCTGAAGGCTCAACTCGAAGGCCTTCAAACCTGCCATTACGAAGACGCCCTCAAGGGCGAGTTTCACCAGCAATGGGGTGATGTGGTGAGCGTGATCGGCCCCATCGACCGCATCTACCGCCACCAGGGCCAGCCCTTGGTGTTGCGCGAGCTGGGTCGTCGTGTCGATCTGAAGCTCAGCGGCTTTGAAGACGTGGTGGTCTGGAACCCCGGCGCTGAAGGCGCGGCCGCACTGTCCGACATGCCGGACGCTGATTGGACGCAAATGTTGTGCGTTGAAGCAGCCTGTGTGCGCGAGCCCGTCACCGTGATGCCCGGCGACGAATGGGTGGGCATGCAGACCCTGAGCTGCTGAACGTTTTTTGCAGGGACACCATGCATATTCATATCCTCGGCATCTGCGGCACCTTCATGGGCGGCTTGGCTGCCCTGGCCCGCGAAGCCGGCCACCGTGTGACCGGCTGCGACGCCAATGTCTACCCCCCCATGAGCGATCAGCTCAGAGCCTTGGGCATTGAGCTCATCGAAGGCTACGGGGCTGAGCAGACCACCCTGCAACCGGACCTCTACGTCATCGGCAACGTGGTCACCCGTGGCAATCCACTGATGGAAGCCGTGCTCAACGCCGGTCTGCCCTATATCAGCGGCCCGCAGTGGCTGGCTGAGCATGTGCTACAGGGTCGCCATGTGCTGGCGGTAGCGGGCACGCATGGCAAGACGACCACCACCTCCATGCTCGCCTGGATTTTGGAACACGCGGGTCTGAAGCCCGGCTTCTTGGTGGGCGGCGTGCCGCAGAACTTCCAGGTGTCGGCCCGCTTGGGCGAGGGCGCCACCTTTGTGATCGAGGCGGACGAGTACGACACCGCGTTTTTTGACAAACGCTCCAAATTTGTTCATTACCGTCCGTGCACGGCCATCTTGAACAACCTGGAGTTCGACCACGCCGACATCTTTGCCAACCTGACCGCCATCGAGACCCAGTTCCACCACTTGGTGCGCACCGTGCCGGCCCAAGGCCGTTTGGTGGTGAACGCGCGCGAAGAGAGCTTGCAGCGCGTGCTGCAACGCGGCTGTTGGAGCGACGTGGTGCGTTTTGGCGCCCGCAAAGAAGAGCCGGGCACCCTTCGCGCTCGCGGTGAGCCGCATGCCTTTGATGTGCTGCGAGGCGCGCTCAAGATGACCCGCGTAGAGTGGGACATGCTGGGCGAGCACAACCAACTCAATGCCCTGGCGGCCATCGCGGCGGCCGAGCATGTGGGGGTCAGCCCAGAGCAAAGCGCCGCCGCTTTGGCCACCTTCCAGAACGTGCGTCGCCGTTTAGAGCGTCGCGGCGAAGCCGGTGGCGTGACCGTCTACGACGACTTTGCCCACCATCCCACTGCCATCCGCACCACCGTCAACGGCCTGCGCCGTAAAGTCGGCCATGCGCGCATCCTTGCGGTGTTCGAGCCCCGCTCCAACACCATGAAGTTGGGCCAAATGAAGGCCCAACTGCCCTGGTCTTTGGAGGAGGCGGACCTGGTGTTTTGCCACAGCGCCAACCTGGGCTGGGACGCGGTAGAGGCACTCAGCCCCATGGGGCCGCAGGCCATCGTCTGCGACACGCTGGATAAGCTGATCACCGCCGTCGTCAAGACCGCTCGCCCAGGCGATCATGTGCTGTGCATGAGCAATGGCGGCTTTGGCGGCATTCACGACAAACTGCTGGCCGCCTTGGCGCAAACGCCCGCCTGAGCGAGGGCAGGGAAGCTGCGCACGCAGCCGCCCTGCACTTTCGTTCAATCGCTCAACTGCGCTGCATGGTGGCGCGCAGGCTCTCCGTCAGGCGGCCCAGGCTTTCTTGTAAATGGGCGCGGGTGTCCACCGACAGACCCGGCTTGCCCAAGGCGCCACGCAGGTCCGTTTGCAGGCGCTCTGCATGCCAGCGCACCAAACTGACAGCGTCGGCCGGCATGCTGGCGTCAGTGCGGGTGAGCAAACCTTGCACGCGCTTCAGATGCTCGCGCTGCAAGTTGCGGCGCATGCGATCCACCTCGCCGCTGCCTTTAAGTTCAGCCCACACCGCGCTTTGCAGCGCGCCATAGACCTCGGCCAAGCCCAGCGCACTCTTGCGTTGCCCTTCAGGCAAGTAGGAGGTTTGGTCCAGCACGCGGCGGGCGGTGCCAGCCGCCATCAGACGGTCCAGCGTTCGGGTCTGCAGTTGCAGCACGGTGTCGGGGATGTTGATCGGGCCTGCGCGGTCCCACTCGACATAATCCGGACCCGCTTGAGCCAGGAACTCTGGGCGGAAGTTGAAGCTGTCCACCTTGAAGAAGGCGTCGGTGATGAACTTCAGCGCTTCACGCTGACGCGCGGCCTCTACAGGCTTATAGATGGTCTGGCTCGGGCCAGGCAGCTCGCGCACGATGTAGAGCCCCCCCACGTACTTGCTGACGAGGTCCGGCATGACCATCAATTGACGGAAGCCGCTGGCCAACACACGACGCGTACGCAGCGGGTCATCACCCACCTTGGGGGTACGCGCCTGTACACGCTGCCACAGCTCACGCGACAAGCTCAGGCGACGATGATACCAAGCCAGCGGATCATCCCCGAGGTCGAAGCGATTGACCGTGGGGTCCACCCCTGCCGGACCATCCGCGTCCGCGTCATCTGCAAAAGCCAAGGCCGGCTCGGTGCTGCGCGCAGCAATGCGCGCCAATTCAGCCGCTTCGTTCTTGGCATCCAAAGGCCTGTAGGCATACTCAACCGCCCAGTAGTCGTAGGCGCCGAGGGTGGTGTTGTTCAGCGTGGACGGTGCCTCACCGCGCAGCGACAAGTTGTAGGCGTTGTAATCCATCACCGAGCCGGAGATGCCACGGGCCTCGGTGAAGGACTTGCTGCGCAGTTGCTCGCGCGTGATGGTGGTGGAGGCCTTGAAGTTGTGCTTCAGGCCCAGGGTGTGGCCCACCTCATGCATGATGGTGTCTTTGATGACCTGCTGCACGATGGCCTCGGCCTCGGGGCTGTCTGGGGCGACCTCGCCCCGGGCTTCCAGCAAGTCCAGCGCCATCTGAAGTTCACCCGCGGCTTCGTGGGCGTAGTTGCAGGTTTGGCCAGCGCGATGGTTGCTCATTAAATTGGCTAGGCGCTGCTCGCTGCTGGCGGCCAAGTCCTCCACCACCAAACGGCGAGAGCCCCGCCCGAAGACATCACTCATGCCGATATCGGCATCCAAGATCTCGCCCGAACGAGGGTCCGCCTTGGACGGGCCAATGGCGAAGCCCACATCAGCGCCCACAAACCAACGGATGGACGCATGACGCGCATCCAGGGTGTCGAAGTCGGCATCATCTGCTTGTTGCTTGGCCACCAAAGCGTTCTTGAAACCAATCTTCTCGAACGCTTTGTTCCATTCCAGCACACCAGCCTCGACCGAAGCACGGTAACGCGCCGGGATATTGCGGTCGAGCCAGAAGGTGATAGGCTTCACGGGCTCTGACATCTCTGCGGCCGGATCTTTCTTTTCCAAGCGCCAACGGGTAATGTAGTGCACCCGCTGATTAGGCTTCATGTCACTGCTGAAATCCGTGAAGGCTTCAGTGAAATGCCCCAGTCGAGGGTCAGCCAAACGCGGGGCCATCGCCACTTTGGGCAAGGGCATGAAGCTGTAGACAACCCCCACAAAAAAACTGCGCGCATCCGGCGTGGCTTTGGGCGGCGGCGGCATGGGCACCGGGCTGGGCATCAGCGGGGGTGCGGGCAGCTTGGGGGTCGCAAAATGCATGCGCACATTCAGGGTGGTGAGATCGGCATCGGCTCGCGTTTTCTCGATATTTGAATTGCTGCGATCAAAACCATAGGGCAGCCGGAACGCGTACTCAATGCGTGTGCTGTAGCCCATGATGTCGGAGAGCAAAAAGCTGGCATCGACCAGCACCGATTTGCGTTCAGGGTGGGGCGCACTGGCCACCGGCGCAGACGCGAGCAGGCTGTCCGAGAACGCCTGCTGGACCGAGGCCTTGGTGGCGGCATCCTCCCCAGCGCGGTAGGCCATATTGCGGGCCACTAACTGCAGGGACCGTCCCACTTGTCGAAATTGCACCACCCAGTCTGGTCCCATCTGGCTGGCGTAAAGGCCACGCTCTCCGACTGACTGGCTGACATTGGCGGTGAACATCAGGTCCTGGCCCATCACCGCTTCGGGGATCTCCAGCCACACCTTGTCATCTTTTCGCCAAACCGGCAAATAACCGTCTTGCTGAGTGGCGTCTTTGATCACGTCCGCAAAGGGTTTGGGGGCCGTCGGATCTGCGGGGGGCTTGGCTGCCGGCGCGGCCCCCGATGCGGCTGCAGTTGGAGGCGCGGGCGGCTTTTGCGCCCAAGCGCTGCCGGCGGTAGCCCCCATCAAGGAAGCGGCCAAGGCCGTTAAGGCCAGCGAGCGGGGACGAGACAAAAAGTGTTGTGGCATATCTGAAAAAGGCTGAAACAAACAACAAACCCGCCAGATCCGTGGCGGGTTCAAGCCAGACAGGGCACTGGATGAGCACCGTTGGGCGAAGTCTTTGGGGGAGCTACGCGCTGCCTTGACTGTGCGTCAGGCCTCGCTTCGCGTCAATCCGGAATCCCTCCCTTAATCTGAGCGAATGGCTCCAACCCACCTGCTGTACCTGCATGGCTTTCGATCCTCACCCCGCTCGGCCAAAGCCCAAGTCGTGGCGGCATGGCTGGGGCAACATCACCCTGACCTGAGCGTGTGGCTCCCCCAACTGCCGCCTTCCCCGGCCCAGGCCATGCAGTTGATCCGCCAGGGCGTGGCCGCCTGGCCCAGCGCCAGCATGGCGGTGATGGGCAGTTCACTGGGGGGCTTTTATGCCACGGTGCTGGCCGAAGAGCGCGGCTGCCGGGCTGTGGTGCTGAACCCCGCCATCCACCCCGAGCGTGACCTGGCCCAGCACATCGGCCATCACACGCATTGGCACGACCCGGCCACGGCCTTCGATTTTTTACCCCAGCATGTGGACGAGTTGGCCGCCATGCGGCCCCCTGCATTGGCTGAGCCTGGACGCTATGCCGCCGTCATTGCCAAAGGCGACGAGGTGCTGGACTGGCGCGAAATGAACGCCCGCTATCAAGGTGGCCAGATTCGCCTGCTCGAGGGCGGCGACCATGCCCTCTCCGACTTTGAAGACCACCTGCCTTTTGTCATGAATTTTCTGGAGCTGACACTATGAGACTCGCCCACAAGATTGCCATCGTCACCGGGGCCGCCCAAGGCATTGGCTTGGCCACGGCCTTGAAATTCGCCCGTGAGGGCGCCGTGGTCATCGTTTGCGACCGCCAAGCCGAAGCAGTGGCCGAGGCCGTGGCGCAATGCCAAGCCTTAGGCGCCCAGGCCGAGGGCCACACCATTGATGTCACTCAGCGCGACCAAGTAGACGCCATGGTGGCCGCCGTCAAGGCGCAGCACGGCCGTATTGATGTGCTGGTGAATAACGCTGGCATCACGCGGGACGCCCGCCTGCAAAAGATGACGCTGGAGCAGTTTGATGCCGTCATTGATGTCAACCTGCGCGGCGTGTTCCACTGCGCCCAAGCTGTGGCCGACACCATGGTGCTGCAAGGCAGCGGCGTGATCTTGAACGCCTCCAGCGTGGTGGGCATTTACGGCAACTTTGGCCAGACCAACTATGCCGCCGCCAAATTCGGTGTCATCGGCTTCACCAAGACCTGGAGCCGCGAATTAGGCCCCAAGGGGGTGCGGGTCAATGCCGTGGCCCCCGGCTTTGTGGAGACACCCATCCTCGCCACCATCCCTGACAAAGTGCTGCAGGACATGCGCGCCGAGGTGCCGCTGCGCCGTTTAGGCCAGCCCGAGGAGATCGCCAATGTCTATGCCTTCTTGGCCAGCGACGAGGCCAGTTATGTCAACGGGGCGGTGATCGAGGTGTCCGGCGGTCTCACCGTTTGACACACCTCCCCGAGGTAGGGGGTAGCTCTACCCTAGCCACTGGGGCATGATGAAACAGTGCAGGTTGCACATTTAAGGATATCTCATGCCCAAATCATCCAGTACTTCTCTCAGACGCCTAAGTCTCGGCTTGGGCTTGTGTTGCGCAACTGCGGCCGCAAGCGCTCAAACGCTGGTGCTGGACTTGGTCGATGCCAACGCCACCCCGCTGAGCGTGAATGCCCAGGGCCACATCTTGGGATATCAGCAAAGCTGGCCTTGCGGCAACCCCACGCTGTGTGCACCTGAGACCCATCCCACCATCTGGCGTGAGGGCCTGGCCCTGCGCCTGCCTACTCAAGCAGGGCTGTACGCGGCGCCCGCTGCGCTCTCGCCCAGCGGCATGGTGGTGGGCTCGCTCACCGACTATGGCTCCAATGCCAAGGCCGTGGTCTGGCAGCTCAGTGGCGCCAGCTACACCCTTCAAGAATTGGGGCAGTTGGGCTTAGCGCAATCAGCCGCCACAGCGATTGACGCTCAAGAGCGCGTGATCGGCTATGCACTCACGCCCTTAATGAGCACCAAGCCCTTTGTGTGGACAGCCGCCAGCGGCATGACAGACTTGAGCACCCTGGGCTACCCCGCCAGCCGACCCTGGCGCATCAGCCCCCAGGGCTGGGTGGTGGCCGATGACCACCGCTACCGCTTGGGCGACCCCAGCACCGTGAGCAGCTTGCCAGCGCCACCCACCGGCTACCGCGCCCCTACGGGGCAGTCGTTGCGCGTCAACGACAGTGGCGACCTGGCGGGCATCATGCAGACCACCTCCGCATCCAGCAAGCTAGGCGGCATGCACCGCTGGCTCCAAACCACTCAACAATGGCAAGCCCTTGACGACCCATTGCCCTTGCGAAGTATTGGGGTCAGCAGCTTGGAGTCCGACGCCACCGTGTTGGGGGCCGGGCTGGGCGGGGCCATCCTCGCCCAAGGCCCCAGCGGCCAGCCCCAAGCCCTGCAAGACAGACTCTCGCCAGCGTACACATCGTTGGGCCTGATCTCGACCGTGGGGCGAGATGCACAGGGTCGTCACGTGGTGGCGATCACCTTGGGCACGGTCGCTCGAATGGCACGTGCCGTGGAAGCAGGCCCGTGTAGCGGCGCGTGCTTGCGGGTCGGCCCCTTGAGCATCAGCGGCACCTTCATCAGTGACCCTGCGGACCCCGGCTCCTGCACACGCAAGGCACGCCAAAAAGTGCAGACCGTGGCCACCCTGACGGATGCGGCGGGCAAGCCTCAGGCTGCGGTGACCGTCAAAGGCCGCTATCTGGACAGCTATGGCCTGAACCAAACCGTGACGGGCAAGACCAATACACAGGGAAAAGTCACCCTCAGCCACAGCGGCCCGGCCTGCCGAGGCACCATCACCTTGCTGGTGGAGTCGGCCACCAAAAAGCAATGGCGCTTCGACCGCACGGTGGGCTCGCTCAATGCCAGTGTCATTCCCCTGCCCTGAGCGGTGATGCATCACACCCTGTTTCCAGAATGAGTGACACCAATCGGCGACAATCCGCCGGTGATGTATGCCCTCTACGATGACGCTGGCAAATTCTTGGCCGGCCGTGTGATGTCTGAAGCCGACAGTTCGATGCAGATCGAGCTGGATTCCGGCAAGCGCGTCAAAGTCAAAACCGCCAACGTGCTGCTGCGCTTTGACAAGCCTGCGCCTGCGGCGCTGATCAGCGCTGCGCAGTCGCTGGCGCCAGAGATCGACCTGGACTTGGCCTGGGAGTTTGCCCCCGAAGGCGAGTTCGGCTTTGCCGACCTGGCGCGCGAGTATTTCTCTGCGCAAGCCACAGTCGAGCAGCAAGCCGCGGCGCTCCTCCGTCTGTTTGAAGCGCCGCACTACTTCCGCCGCGCGGGCAAAGGCCAATTCAAAAAGGCCCCGGAAGACATCGTCAAAGCCGCCCTGCTGGCCATTGAGCGCAAGCAGCAACAAGCCCTGGAGATTGAATCCTGGGCGCAAGAACTGGTGGAGGGCCGCTGCCCACCCGCCGTCACAGAGCAGCTCTACAAGATTTTGTTCAAGCCCGACAAGAACGGGCCCGAGTACAAGGCCGTGGTCGAAGCCGCGCGCCGCAGCCAACGCGCGCCGCTCGACCTGCTCAAAGACGCCGGGGCCATCACCAGCCCCTACCAGTTCCACTGGCGGCGCTTCTTGTTCGAGCAGTCTTCCCCAAAGGCCACCGCTTTGCGGCCTGGGAAGCGCCGCCCATCACCGACGAGTTGCCCCTGGCCACCGTGCAGGCTTTCTCGATTGACGACTCGCAAACTACTGAGATCGACGACGCCTTGTCCGTCACCGGTTTGGGCAGCGGCACCATCACCTTTGGCGTACACATTGCAGCCCCCGGTCTGGCCTTGCTGCCCGATTCGCCCGCCTGGACAAGGTAGCCGCCCGCGAGCGCCGACTGCTCCACCGAGGACAGCTGCCGGGCGGCAAAATCACCATGCTGCCCGACGCCGTGGTGCAGGCCTACACCCTGGTTGAGGGACGTGACTGCCCGGCCGTCAGCCTCTATGTCCGCATGGACGAAGCCACGCTGGCGATTCAAAGCAGCGAGACCCGCCTGGAGCGGGTGCCCATTGCCGCCAACTTGCGTCACGACAAGTTGGACGCCGGCTGGTCACTGAGGCCTGCTCGAGGGTGAAGCCCTCGGCCGACTATCCCTTCGCGGTCGAGTTGGCGTTCTGCCACCGCTTGGCAAAACACCTGAAAGCCGCTCGCGAAGTGGTGCGCGGCAAGCCCGAGTTGTTCAACCGGCCAGACTACAGCTTCAAGCTGGAGCGTGCAGATGGCAGCAGCCCTGAC